>NZ_JBEXCV010000017.1:0-88882 GCF_040605455.1 Embleya sp. NPDC005575
TGGCCCGTCGCGTGGCCCGGGCCCAGCGCACCGAGCTGACCGGATGCCGGCTGACCGAGGGCTACGCCGACGTCGAGGTGACCGCCCCCGCTCCTGCGGGCACGGCTCACGCCACCGCCCGCGCGGGCCCCGTCGACCCGATGATCACATCATCCGAGCCGACCCCCGGCGCGTCAGCGCCCCCGACCCCCGGCCGTCCCGCCCGACCCCAGCAGGGCGTCCAGTAGGGCGACCGCGCCGGGTTTGTCCAAGGGCTGGTTGCCGTTGCCGCATTTGGGGGATTGCACGCAGCTCGGACAGCCGTGTTCGCATGTGCAGGAAGCGATCGCCTCGCGGGTCGCGGTCAGCCAGGCGGCGGCGGTGACGTAGGCGCGTTCGGCGAAGCCCGCGCCGCCCGGATGGCCGTCGTAGACGAACACGGTCGGCAGGCCGGTGTCGGGATGCAGCGACGTGGAGACTCCGCCGATGTCCCAGCGGTCGCATGTGGCGAACAGCGGGAGCAGGCCGATCGAAGCGTGTTCGGCCGCGTGCGCGGCTCCCGGCAGGTCGGTCGGCTCGATGCCCGCCGCGGCCACCTGGTCGGGCGTCACCGTCCACCACACCGCGCGGGTGCGCAGGCTGCGCTCGGGCAGGTCCAGCTTGTGCTCGCCGAGCACCTCACCGGTGATGATCCGCTTGCGCTGGAAGGAGACCACCCGGCTGGTGACCTCGACCGAGCCGAAGTGCAGCCGGGCCGCGCCCCACTCCTGGCTGCGCACCGCCTCCAGGATCCGGATCTCGGTGACCTCACGTGCACTGGTGGTCCAGTCGGGGTTGGCAGCGCGCACCAGCGCCACGCCCTCGCCGAGGTCGAGTTCGCGGACCAGGAACGTGTCGCCCTGATGCAGGTGCACCGCGCCGGGATGGACCGCGGCGTGCGCCGCGGGCGCGTCGACCGTGCCGAGCAGGCGCCCGGTGTCCTGCTCGACCACCCGCACCGCCGGCCCGCCGGCGCCGCGGATGTCGGTCAGGTCGGTGGCCCGCTCCCGACTGGTCCAGTACCAGCCGGTGGACCGCCGGCGCAGCAGCCCGCGCCGCTCCAGACCCGGCAGCAGTTCCGCTGCCACCGGCCCGAACAAAGCCAGGTCCTCCTCGGTGAGCGCGAACTCCGCCGCGGCCGCACACAGGTGCGGGGCCAGTACGTACGGGTTGTCCGGATCCAGCACGGTCGCCTCGACCGGGCGGTCGAACAGGGCCTCGGGGTGGTGCACCAGGAAGGTGTCCAGCGGATCGTCGCGCGCGACCAGCACGGCCAGCGCCTCCTGCCCGGCCCGACCCGCGCGCCCGGCCTGCTGCCACAACGAGGCACGGGTGCCGGGATAGCCCGCGATCAGCACCGCGTCCAGGCCGGAGATGTCCACACCCAGTTCGAGCGCGGTGGTCGCGGCCACCCCGAGCAGGCTGCCGTCGTGCAGCGCGCGCTCGATCGCCCGGCGCTCGTGCGGCAGATAGCCCGCGCGATAGGTGGCCACCCGATCGGCCAGCGCCTCGTCCACCCGGGCCAGGTGGTCGCGCGCGATCACCCGCACCACCTCGGCGCCGCGTCGCGAGCGCACGAAGGCGACCGTGCGTACGCCGTCGAGCACCAAATCGGTGAGCAGATCGGCGGTCTCGGAGGTCGCGGTACGCCGGATGGGTGCTCCGTGTTCACCCTCATGGCCGGTCAGCGGCGGCTCCCACAGGGCGAACACCAGTTCGCCGTGCGGCGAGCCGTCCTCGGTCACCTCGACCACGGGCGCGCCGATCAGCCGCTCGGCGGCGAGTGCCGGATCGGACACGGTCGCCGACGCCAGGATGAACACCGGATCGGATCCGTACCGGCGACACACCCGGCGCAGCCGGCGGATCAACTGGGCCACATGAGAGCCGAAAACCCCGCGATACGTGTGGCATTCGTCGATCACGACGTAGCGCAGCGAGCGCAGGAACGCCGCCCACGAACGGTGTCCGGGCAGCAACGCACGGTGCAACATGTCCGGATTCGTCAGGACGTAGGACGCGTGCGCACGGATCCACTGCCGGACCTCCACGGGGGTGTCACCGTCGTAGGCGGCGACCCGGACACGCCCGAGCGCGGGGCTCGCCGCCCGCAACTCGTCGACGGCGCGCGCCTGATCCGAGGCCAGCGCCTTCGTCGGAGAGAGGTAGAGTGCGGTCGCACCGCGCCCGCTGGGCGCGTCCGCGCCCTCGACCAGGGTCGTGAGGACCGGCAACAGATAGGCGAGGGACTTGCCCGAGGCGGTGCCGGTGGCGATCACGACCGAGCGGCCCTGTGCCGCAACAGAGGCGGCGCGGGCCTGATGCTCCCACGGCAGTTCGATACCCGCAGCGCGAAACGCGTCGCCGACTTCCGGTCGAACCCAGTCGGGCCAGGCCGCGGTAACGCCTTCGCGAGCGGGTATACGCCGGACGTGCGTCACTCGATCGGGTCGATCCCGACCCGCCAAAAGGCGGCCGAGAAGACCTTCCGGGGGGCGTGTTCTGGGCTGCATCGGGCACCAGTGTTACATCCAATGTCGCGGGATTCATCGTCCCCTACTGCCCATAAGTGGTTGAATGCCTTGGCGGCTGCCGATCCATGGGGGGCGACCGCTCAAGAGCAAGGTGCTGGAGGATCCGTGGACTTGTCCCTGTCGACCCGAACCGAGGGCGGTCGTACGATCGTCGAGGTGGGCGGCGAGATCGATGTATACACCGCACCCAAGCTGCGCGAGCAACTGGTGGAACTCGTCAACGAAGGCCAGTTCCATCTGATCGTCGACATGGAAGCCGTCGACTTCCTGGACTCGACCGGGCTCGGTGTGCTGGTGGGTGGCCTGAAGCGGGTGCGTGCCCACGAAGGGTCGCTGCAGTTGGTGTGCACTCAGGAGCGCATCCTGAAGATCTTCCGCATCACCGGCCTGACCAAGGTCTTCCCGATTCATCCGTCGGTGGCCGTAGCCATCGCCTCGTCCGACTGACCGACGTACGTCCTGACCGGACGCACACCGCACCCGCGCCGGCCCGGGCGGGTGCTCGCACGGCTGGGGGAACCATGGCCATCGTCGAGCTGCGCTTCAGCGCGCTGCCCGAACACGTCCGCACGGCGCGGCTCGTCGCCGCCGCCGTGGCGCGGCGCGCGGGGGTTGCTGAGACGGTGCTCGACGAGGTGCGCCTCGCCGTCGGCGAGGCGTGTTCCCGCGCCGTCGGGATGCACCAGGACGGGGTGGACGACGACCACCCGGTCACGGTCACCCTGGACGACGGCAACGGCCGCTTCAGTATCGAGGTCAACGACGGCGTGCCACAGCCGGCGTTGACCGAGGCGGGCCTCGCGGAGGGCGCCGGGCTGATGCCCGACATGTCCACGAACGGCTCCGGCCTGGATCTGATCGAGAACGAGATGGGCCTCGCCGTGATCCTCGGCCTGGTCGACGACCTCGACGTGCGGGCCGGCGCCGAGGGCGGCGTGATCCGCATGTCGTGGCCCTCCGGCGCGAAGTCCGCCGAGACGGTGGGCTGAGCAAGCCCCACTCCGTACGACCCTCATCGCCCCCGGGACGCCCGGGGGCGATTTCGGCGTTCTCGTGTATCCCCTTTTCCGGGTCGTAAAACCTGATTCCGGATCGATACGCCGATTTTGGGAATCGCGCTCGGATTTCGTCGGTAATTTGATCTGATCATGGCGATTCCCATGGTCTGATCTTGATCATTTGCATACACTCCTTTCGCATTGAGAAGTCCCGATCTGAAAGTGCTCCTAGCCAAGGAGGACGAATGTCCGGGATCCACCCCTCCGAACTCACCGTCGCCGCGGACGTCTCCGTCTCCGGCGGCAACCTCACCTACGTCGTCATCGTCGCGGTGATCGCCCTCGGTGCCCTGGGCGTCGCCGCCGGACTCGTGCGTCAAGTGCTCGCCGCAGACGAGGGCACCGAATCCATGCGCCGGATCGCCGGCGCGATCCAAGAGGGCGCGGCGGCCTACCTGACCCGTCAGTTCCGCACCCTCGCGGTCTTCGCGGTGGGCGTCTTCTTCCTGCTCATGCTGTTGCCCGCGGACGACTGGAACGAGCGGATCGGCCGCTCGATATTCTTCCTGGTGGGCGCGGTCTTCTCGGCCGTCACCGGGTACGTGGGCATGTGGCTGGCGGTGCGCAGCAACGTGCGCGTCGCGGCAGCCGCCCGGGCCGGCAATGCCGGTCGGGACGCGGCGATGCGGATCGCCTTCCGCACCGGCGGCGTCGCGGGCATGTTCACGGTCGGCCTGGGCCTGTTCGGGGCCGCGCTCGTGGTGATCCTGTACCGCGAGGACGCTCCCAAGGTGCTCGAGGGCTTCGGCTTCGGCGCCGCGCTGCTCGCGATGTTCATGCGGGTGGGCGGCGGCATCTTCACCAAGGCCGCCGACGTCGGCGCGGACCTGGTCGGCAAGGTCGAACAGGGCATCCCCGAGGACGACCCGCGCAACGCCGCGACGATCGCCGACAACGTCGGCGACAACGTGGGCGACTGTGCGGGCATGGCCGCGGACCTGTTCGAGTCGTACGCGGTCACCCTGGTCGCCGCGCTGATCCTGGGCAAGGCCGCCTTCGGCGACGCGGGTCTGGTCTTCCCGCTGATCGTGCCCGCGATCGGCGTGCTGACCGCGATCGTGGGCATCTACACGGTCGCGCCCCGGCCGGGCGACCGCAGCGGCATGACCGCGATCAACCGGGGCTTCTTCGTCTCGGCGGTCATCTCGCTCATCCTGGTCGCGGGCGCCGCGTTCCTGTACCTGCCGAGCAAGTTCTCGGACCTGGACGGGCTGAGCGATCAGGAGATCCTCGCGCACGACGCCGATCCGCGGGTGTTCGCGCTGGTGGCGGTGCTGATCGGGATCGTGCTCGCGGCGGTCATCCAACAGTTGACCGGCTACTTCACCGAGACCAGCCGGCGACCGGTGCGCGATGTCACCAAGACCTCGCTGACCGGTCCGGCCACGGTGATCCTGTCCGGCATCGCGCTCGGCCTGGAGTCCTCGGTGTACGCGGCGGTGCTGATCTCGGTGGCGGTGCTGGGCGCGTACCTGCTCGGCGCCGGGATCATCATGCTCGCGCTGTTCGCGGTCGCGCTCGCGGGCACCGGCCTGTTGACCACGGTCGGGGTGATCGTGGCCATGGACACCTTCGGCCCGGTCTCCGACAACGCGCAGGGCATCGCCGAGATGTCCGGCGACGTCGAGGGCGAAGGCGCCCAGGTGCTCACCGAGCTCGACGCGGTGGGCAACACGACCAAGGCGATCACCAAGGGCATCGCCATCGCGACCGCCGTGCTCGCGGCGACCGCGCTGTACGGGTCCTATCGCGACGCCGTGCGCACGGCCGTGGACGAGGCCGGCGGGCTCGCGGACGCCTCCAAGCTCACCTCGTTCGCGCTCTCCACCGACATCACCCAACCGAACAATCTGGTCGGGCTGATTCTGGGCGCGGCCGTGGTGTTCTTGTTCAGCGGCCTGGCGATCAACGCGGTCTCCCGGGCGGCCGGCGCGGTGGTGTTCGAGGTGCGCAACCAGTTCCGGACCCGACCCGGGATCATGGACGGCACCGAACTGCCCGAGTACGGCCGGGTGGTGGACATCTGCACCCGCGACTCGCTGCGTGAGCTGGCCACGCCCGGGCTGCTCGCGGTGATGGCCCCGATCGCGGTCGGGTTCACCCTGGGCATCGGCCCGCTCGCGGCGTTCCTCGCCGGTGCGATCGGCACCGGCACGCTGATGGCGGTGTTCCTGGCCAACTCCGGCGGCGCGTGGGACAACGCCAAGAAGATGGTCGAGGACGGCAGCTACGGCGGCAAGGGCTCCGCCGCGCACGAGGCCACGATCATCGGCGACACGGTCGGCGACCCGTTCAAGGACACCGCCGGACCGGCGATCAACCCGCTGCTCAAGGTGATGAACCTGGTGTCGCTGCTGATCGCGCCCGCCGTGATCAAGCTGAGCATCGGCGCGGACGAGAACGGCGCGCTGCGTGCCCTGGCGGCGGCCTTCTCGGTCGTGGTGATCGTGGGCGCGGTCTGGTACAGCAAGCGCAAATCGGTGGTCGTCGGCGAGGACGAGGACGACCACGAGGAGCAGGTGACCAAGGCGGCCGCCTGATCCGATCCGAGGTACGTACGGGCGCGGAACCGGAGAAACCGGGACCGCGCCCGTGCCGCGTGCAAAGTGCGCGTTTGGCCGAACACCTTTGCGCTGTGCGACTCTGCGTCCGGCTCCGAGCAAAGGTGGAAAGCGTGTCGAGGAAGTTCCTGGTGGTCTCCGCGCTGGTCCTGGCATCGGCCTTGACCGCGTGTGGCGGCGGCGACGACAAGAACGACGAGAACAAGAAGAAGCAGGCCGAACTGCGGGCCTGGGCCGCGAAGGTCTGCGCGGTGGATGTGACGGCGCGGATCGACGAGGCCCGGGTGGCGCTGGCCGACGTGGACAAGGTGATCCCCAACGAGCAGCCCGCGACCCTGCGCACCCGGTTGGCGGCCGACATCTCGCGACTCGCCGACGCGGACAACGCGCTCGCCGACGCGATCGACAAGGCGGGCATACCCGCCGTCTCGGACGGCGCCGCGCTGCGCACGTCGGTAGTCGAGGAACTGCGCAACGCGGCCAAGGGGTGGGCCGGAATACAGGCCAAGGTCGAGGGCCTGGTCATCGACAAGCAGAACGTGTTCGCCGACGGGCTGCGCTCGCTGAACCCGGGGATCGACGGGCTGCGCGCGTCCTCGCACACGGCCCTGGACAAGCTGCACCGCGGCGACGCGGGCAAGGCGCTCGCGGCGGTGCCGGGCTGCGCGGCGGGCAAGCCGGACGCGATCCCGACCGCTCCGGTCACCTCGGCGCCCACGACGAGCACCACTCCCGGGGCCGGCGCCTCGGGCGCCGCGCCGAGCAAGTCCACCTCGCCGAGTGCTTCCTCGACCGGTTCCACCGCGCCGAGCAGCCCGCCGCCGAGCGCCGGCGCGGAGTCCTCGTCGGCGCCGCCGACCACCACGGCACCGGCCGGCTGACCGCCGCGGCGGCGCGCACGAGGCAGGATGGTGCGCGTGACCATGAACGACACCTCCCAGGTGGCCCGACTTCGCGAGGCACTGATCGCGGCCGGCTACACCGTCGACGGCTGCCTCGATGCCCTCGGCCCGCAGGCGTACGCGGCGCTGTCGCGCGGCGAGACCGTGCCGGCGCTGCGTGCCCTGCGGGCGGACGCGGCGAGCCCGCTCGCGGTGCTGATCCGGCTGTTCCTGCTGCAGACGCCGGCGCCCGAGGCGCACGTGCGGCGTGCCATCCCGCTGGCCGAGGCGCTCGCCGGCGGGCTGCTGGCGCAGGACGGCGACCACGTACGGCCGCTGGTGGACATCCGGCCCTATGGCGAGGCGGACACCGACTGGTGGGTGGTGTCCGACCTCGGCGCGGGCATCGGTGGGGTCAACGGCCCGGTCCGGGCGGACCACGTGCTGGGCATCGGCGGGGCGTCCACCACGCTCGCCGGGATCACCGTGCGCGAGCCGGTGGGCCGCGCGCTGGACCTGGGTACCGGGTGCGGCGTGCAGGCGCTGCACGCGTCGCGGCACGCCGACTCGGTGCTGGCCACCGATGTCAACAAGCGGGCGCTCGACCTGACCCGGCTGACCATGGCGCTGTCCGGGGTGGGCAACGTCGGCCTGGCCGAGGGCAGCCTGTTCGAGCCGGTCGAGGGCGAGCGGTTCGACCTGATCGTGTCCAATCCGCCGTTCGTGATCACTCCGGTGGGCGAGCGGTACACCTACCGGGACGCGGGTCTGCCCGGCGACGAGGTGTGTCGGCTGCTGGTGGCGCAGGCGCCGCGTTTCCTGAGCGACGGCGGCTACTGCCAGCTGCTGGCCAATTGGCAGCACCTGCGCGGCCAGGACTGGCAGGACCGGCTGGCGGCCTGGCTGGCACCCACCGGCTGCGACGCGTGGGTGGTCCAGCGCGACGTGCAGGACCCGGCGCAGTACGCCGAGCTGTGGTTGCGCGATTCGGGTGACCACCACGGCACCGCGTACGCCGAACGCTACGACGCGTGGTTGGCGGCTTTCGAGCGGGACGGCGTGGAGGGGATCGGATTCGGCTGGATCACGCTGCGTGCATCGGGCTCCGACACGCCGAACGTGCGGATCGAGGACTGGCCGCACGCGATCGAACAACCGCTCGGCGCGGAGGTGCATGCCTGGTTCGGTCGCCAGGACAGGTTGGCCGGGACGGACGACGACGGCCTGCTCGACCTCGCCTTCCGGCTCGCCGACCACGTGGTCCAGGAGCAGACCGGCGCGCCGGGCGCCGAGGATCCCGAGACGGTCGTGCTGCGGCAGCGGCGCGGCATG
Organism: Embleya sp. NPDC005575; assembly: GCF_040605455.1. NCBI lineage: Bacteria > Bacillati > Actinomycetota > Actinomycetes > Kitasatosporales > Streptomycetaceae > Embleya > Embleya sp. NPDC005575. The sequence continues at coordinate 8,385 of NZ_JBEXCV010000017.1, forward strand.
TGCCGGGCGGACCGGGTGGACACCGTCGGCGCGGCGCTGGCCGGGGCCAGCGACGGGCAGCTTCCGGCCGGCGTCATCGTGGATGCGATCGCCGAGCTGCTCGACGAGGACGCCGCCGGGCTGCGCGATGCCGTACCCGGCGAACTGCGCGGTTTGGTGGCCGACGGATTCCTGCTGTTCCCCGAGGTCGCAGAGCCTGCCGGGGAGGCATCCGACCCCACCGGCTGAGCGCGGCTTGGGCCGGTGCACCGTGATCCGGGGCGGTACGCCTGTACAGTCGCAGGTGTTGTCCCCACGGGATGCTCCTTGCCGTTGCCAAGAAAATGTGTTGTATGGAGGCGGCGGCCTCCCGCTCGACCGCGAACCAACGGGGTCGGGAGGCGGGAACCGCGATGCGCGCGTTACCGTTCGAGGGGCGGGGGACCCGGCCGTCGAAGCGAAGCGCCGGATCCGGGGGACGGTCCGGTCGGACCGCGGCCTCGGGACGACTCCGTGACGCAAGCCGAGCAGAACCGGTTTGACACACGGGGCCGACTCCCGGTCACGCTCCGCCACCCGGCAACCGCAATGTGAATACGAACCCCCGAGTACGGCCTTGCCCAACCGGGCACGGCCGCTGCCGACGACGATGGAGAGAGAAGCGAAGGTGTCCCCGAGCAGCGAGACCGCGCGCGACGGCCTGAGACTCGTCATTGTCGAGTCCCCGGCCAAGGCGAAAACGATCAAGGGCTATCTCGGCCCCGGTTACGTGGTCGAGGCGAGCGTGGGACACATCCGCGACCTGCCCAACGGCGCCGCCGAGGTACCGGCGGAGTACGCCGGCAAGCCGTGGGCCCGACTCGGTGTCGACGTCGACGCCGACTTCGAGCCGATCTACGTGGTCAACGCGGACAAGAAGTCCCAGGTCGCCAAGCTGAAGAAGCTCCTCAAGGACGCCGACGAACTCTTCCTCGCGACCGACGAGGACCGCGAGGGCGAGGCCATCGCGTGGCACCTCCTCGAAGTACTCAAGCCCAAGGTGCCGGTGCACCGGATGGTGTTCCACGAAATCACCAAGGACGCGATCCGCACTGCGGTGAACAACCCGCGTGAGCTGAACCAGCGGCTGGTCGACGCGCAGGAGACCCGCCGCATCCTCGACCGCCTCTACGGCTACGAGGTCTCGCCGGTCCTGTGGAAGAAGGTCGGTCCGCGCCTGTCGGCCGGCCGCGTGCAGTCGGTGGCCACCCGCCTGGTGGTCGAGCGCGAGCGGGAGCGCCGCGCGTTCACCTCGGCCTCGTACTGGGACCTGCTGGGCGTGTTCGGCACCGGCCGGGCGGGCGACCCCACCGACCCGAGCACGATGAATGCGCGCCTGGTCTCGCTGGACGGCAAGCGGGTCGCCTCCGGTCGCGACTTCGGCCCGGACGGCAAGCTCAAGAACGCCGGTGTGCTCCAGCTGGAGGAGGCCGGCGCCCGTGCACTGAGCGCCGCGCTGGAATCCGCCTCGTTCACCGTACGCGCCGTCGAGCGCAAGCCCTACCGCCGCTCCCCGTACGCTCCGTTTCGCACGACCACCCTCCAGCAGGAGGCCTCGCGCAAGCTCGGCTACGGCGCCAAGCGCACCATGCAGATCGCCCAGAAGCTGTACGAGAACGGCTTCATCACCTACATGCGTACGGACTCCACCACGCTGTCCGAGACGGCCGTCACGGCCGCCCGGGCGCAGGTGCGGGAGCTGTACGGCGCCGAGTACGTGCCGGACGCGCCGCGCGTCTACGCCGGCAAGGTCAAGAACGCGCAGGAGGCGCACGAGGCGATCCGTCCCTCGGGCGAGAGTTTCCGCACCCCCGCCGAGACCGGGCTGGCCGGCGACGAGTTCCGGCTGTACGAGCTGATCTGGATGCGCACCGTCGCGTCGCAGATGAAGGACGCGGTCGGCCAGTCGGTGACCGTGCGCATCGGCGGCATCGCCCAGGGCGCGGACCTGCCCGGGCGTGACGCGGAGTTCACCGCGAGCGGCAAGATCATCACCTTCCACGGCTTCCTCAAGGCCTACGTGGAGGGCTCGGACGACCCGGACGCGGAGTTGGACGACCGCGAGCGGCGGCTGCCGATGGTCACCGAGGGCGACGCGCTCAGCGCCGACGAACTCACCCCGGAGGGCCACGCGACCAAGCCGCCGGCCCGCTACACCGAGGCGTCGCTGATCAAGGAGCTGGAGGACCGGGAGATCGGCCGCCCGTCGACGTTCGCGTCGATCGTCGGCACCATCCTGGACCGCGGCTACACCTTCAAGAAGGGCACCGCGCTGGTGCCCTCCTTCCTGGCCTTCGCCGTGGTCGGCCTGCTCGAGGGCCACTTCGCCACGCTGGTGGACTACGACTTCACCGCGAAGATGGAGGACGACCTCGACCGGATCGCGCGCGGCGAGACCGAGGCCGTGCCGTGGCTGCGCAGGTTCTACTTCGGCGACGAGAGCCGGCCGGACGAGGACCACCTCGGCGGCCTCAAGGCCCTGGTCACCGACCTCAGCTCGATCGACGCCCGCGAGGTCAACTCGTTCCCGGTCGGCGACGGCATCGTGCTGCGCGTGGGCCGGTACGGCCCCTACGTCGAGCGCGGCGACCGGCGCGCGGACGTGCCGGACGACCTGCCGCCGGACGAGCTGACCGTGGCCAAGGCCGAGGAACTGCTCGACAAGCCCAGCGGTGACCACGAGCTGGGCATCGACCCGGTCAGTGGGCACATGATCGTGGCCAAGGACGGGCGCTACGGCCCGTACGTGACCGAGGTGTTGCCCGAGCCCGAGGCGCCCGCCGCCCCGGCCCCGGCCGCGGACGGCGCCAAGCCGGCCAAGAAGACCGCGAAGAAGGCCGCTGCGAAGAACGGCCCCAAGCCGCGCACCGCGTCCTTGTTCAAGTCGATGGCGCTGGACACGGTCACCCTGGAGGACGCGCTCAAGCTGTTCACGCTGCCGCGTGTGGTGGGTAAGCACCCGGAGACGGGCACCGAGATCACCGCGCAGAACGGTCGCTACGGGCCGTACCTCAAGATGGACACCGACTCGCGCTCGCTGGAGACCGAGGACCAGTTGTTCACGGTGACCCTCGAGGAGGCGCTGGCGATCTACGCCCAGCCCAAGGCGCGCGGGCGGGCCGCGGCCAAGCCGCCGCTGAAGGAACTGGGCACCGACCCGGTCAGCGGCAAGGCGGTCACGGTCAAGGACGGCCGGTTCGGCCCGTACGTGACCGACGGCGAGACCAACGCGACGCTGCGTGCGGACGACTCGGTCGACACGATCACCCCCGAGCGGGGCTACGAGCTGCTCGCGGACAAGCGGGCCAAGGGCCCGGCGAAGAAGACGACCAAGAAGGCGGCGGCCAAGAAGGCCCCGGCGAAGAAGGCGGCGGCGACGAAGACCGCCGCGAAGAAGACGGCGGCCAAGAAGACGGCCGCCGACGGCAAGACCACGAAGTCGGCGGCCGCGAAGGCGACGGCGAGTGCCGGTGCGAAGAACGCGGCCGACAAGGCGTGAGGCGACAAGGCTGAGGTAGGGATATCTCGGCACGTATCGATCAGGCGGTGCCGGCGGGATCCGGCGCCGCCTTGGTCGGTTCCGGCGACGACATCGGGCCCTGTGCTACGGTCCGCCGCCGGAGCACGGGGGATCCGGTCGAGGTTGCCGTTTCCCGTCAGGTGACGACGTTAGGGTTCTCCGTATGACGCACGCGGAGCAGCAAGCGCCGGATTCGGCGATACCGCCCCGTCAGGTCGAACCGACAGAGGGCATCGGGGGCGTGCTGAGCATCCGCCCCTTCCGCCGCTTCTGGTTCGCGGTCGCGGCGTCCGCGCTGGGCGATTGGCTCGCGTTGCTGGCGCTGACTTCGGCCGCGCTGTGGACCGTGGAGGGCGACTACCGCAAACACGCCACCGCGGTCGCGGTGGTGTTCGCGCTGCGGATGTTGCCGGCCGCGGTGGTCTCCTCGGTGGCGGGCGCGGTCGTGGACCACCTCGACCGGCGCTGGACGCTGGTGACGTGCGACGTGATCCGGGCCCTGGTGCTCGTGTCCGTGCCGTTGGTGGACGAGATGTGGTGGGTCTGGGGCGCGACCGCGGTGGTCGGCGTGGTCGGCGCACTCGCCGGGCCCGCCCGGGATGCCACCGTGCCCAACCTGGTGCCTCGCCAACGGCTGGGCACCGCCAACCAGTTCAACCTGGTCACCTCCTACGGCGCGGCCCCGGCGGCGGCGCTGCTGTTCATCCTCGGCGCGCTGATCGGCACCGCGTTCTCGCACGACGTGTCGATGTTCGTCGAGCATCCCTCGAACCTGGCCTGCTACACCGCGGGCGCGGTGTTCCTGCTCGCCTCGGTGTTCGCCTTCCTGATCCGGATGCCCACCCGCGGGCGCTCGGTCAGCACCCGGCGACCCAACCCGTTCAAGGTGCTCGCCGATGGGCGCAAGGTGTTCGGCCACGGTCGGACCGCGCGCGGCCTGATCGTCGGGATGATCGCGCTGTTCCTCGCGGGCGGCGCGCTGGTGGCCACCACGCCGCTGCTGGTGGTCGGCCTGCACGCGGGCAACGCGGCCTACGGCACGGTGTTCCTGATGCTCATCGTGGGCGTCAGCGCGGGCATGTTGTGGGGCCCGCGGGTGGTGCCGGCGTTCAGCCGGCGGCGGCTGTACGGCATGGCGGTGATGCTCGCCGGACTGACCCTGCTGATCCTGGCCGCGGTCGCCAACGTGGTGGTGGCCGCGGTACTGGCCGCCGTGCTCGGCGTGTTCGCGGGCGTCGCGTGGGTCACCGGATACACCATGTACGGCCTGGACTTCGGCGAGGATCTGCGGGCCCGAGCGTTCGCCTTCGCCCAACTGATCGTGCGGATCGTGCTGTTCGTGGCGCTGGTCGCCGGGCCGATCGGCGCGGGCTACGTGGGCATGCGCTCGTGGGTGATCGCGGACCGGTTCACCTTCGACTACAGCGGAGCCGCGCTGGTCCTGGCCGGCACCGGTGCGCTCGTGGTGATCCTGGGCTGGGTCGCGCTGTTGAGCGTGGACGACCGGCGTGGGGTGCCGATCCTGCGCGACCTCGCCGCGGCGACCCGCAACGAGGACCACATCACCGGCCGACCGGCCGGGGCCACCGGCTTCTTCATCGCCCTGGAGGGCGGCGAGGGCGCGGGCAAGTCGACCCAGGCCAACGCGATCGCCGCGTGGATCCGTGCCAAGGGGCATGAGGTCGTGGTCACCCGCGAGCCCGGCGCGACCGAGGTCGGCAAGCGGCTGCGCGCGATGCTGCTCGACCTGGACGGTGCTCCGGTCGACCCGCGCACCGAGGCGCTGCTGTACGCGGCGGACCGGGCCGAGCACGTGCAGACCGTGATCCTGCCCGCCCTGCGGCGCGGCGCGATCGTGATCAGCGACCGCTACATCGACTCCTCGATCGCCTACCAGGGCGCCGGGCGGGGCCTGGGCGCGCGTGAGATCGGCCGGGTCTCGCGCTGGGCCACCGACGGGCTGTTGCCCGACCTGACCATTCTGCTCGACCTGGACCCCGCGGTGGGACACGGCCGCTTCACCGAGGCGCCCGACCGCCTGGAGTCCGAGCCGCGCGAGTTCCACCTGCGGGTGCGGCACGCGTTCCTGGACCTGGCCGCGCACGACCCCGACCGCTACCTGGTGGTGGACGCCGACCAGGAGCCGGACGCGGTCACCACGCCGATCCGGCACCGGCTCGACCGCGAACTGCCGCTGTCCGAGCAGGAGAAGCGCCAGGCACTGGAGCTGGCCAAGCGCATGCGCGAGGAGGACGCCCGGCGCAAGGCCGAGCAGGCCGCCCGGGACGCGGAGAAGGCCGCGCTGATCGCCCGACTGCGGGCGGAGAGCGAGGAGCGCCAGCGCCAGGCCGAGCAGGCCCGGCTGGAGGAGGAGTCCGCGCGGCTGGCCGAGGAGGAGCAGCGGCACGCCGAGGAGGAGGCCCGTCGGATCGCCGCCGAGGCGGACGAGCGGGCCCGCACGGCGGCCGAGGCGGCCGAGGAGGCCCGGCTGCACGCCGAGGCGGAGCGCCGCCGGCTCGCGCTGGAGGCCGAGCGCCGGGCCGAGGAACAGCAGCGGGTCGCCGAGGAGGCCAAGGCCCGGGCCGAGGAGGCCCGGGTGCGCGCCGAGGAGGAGGCCGAACGCCGCGACGAGCAGCGCCGCCGGCTCGAGGAGGCGTCCGCGCTCCAGGCCGAGCAGGCCCGAGCCGGTGCCGAGGAAGAGCGCGAGGCGGCTCTGGAGCGGCAGCGGTTGGCCGAGGAGGAGCGCGACCGGTTGCAGGCCGAGGCGGCCCGCGACGTCGAGCGCATGCGCGCCGAGGAGGCGATTCGGGTCGCAGACGAGCGCCGGGCCGCCGAGGAGCGCCGCCGGGCGGAGGACGCACTGCGCCGCGCCGAGTCGGATCGCCGCCGGGCCGAGCGGGAGGCGACGCGCGCGGCCGAGGCCGCGGCATCGGCGCAGGCCCGCGCGGCGCAGGAGGCCGCCGCGCTTGCTGCGGAGGCGGGCCCTTCCCGGGACAGCGACATGGTCGAGACGCCCGTGCACGGGATCCGGCGGCCCGACCCGGCCCTGGCGGACACGCCGGTACACGGCATCCCGAAGCCCCCCGCGGACGACGCCGACACCACCGAGTTGCAGCAGATCCGGCTGCGCGAGGCGGCCGAGGACACCCGGGAGATCCCGCAGCTGAGCCTGGACGAGACGCACGCGCTGCCCACGGTCGTGCCGCCGGCGGAGCCGGGCGATCACACACTGGCCGACGATCTGCTCGGGCCGTGGACGGGCGCCCCGGACGCGGACGACGCGGACGACACGGACGCGGGCTCTCCCGACGAGCCGGCCGAGTCGGGGCGCAAGCGGCGCTGGCGCCGTAACAAGGCCTGAGCCCGGGCTTCGCCGGTCCGGCCGGTCGGCCGGGTCCGTCCGAGGGTGACGTGGCCTCGATTGTCACGTCACCCCGGTACGGTCGTACCGGGGGTACACCGGAACGAGGAGACAAGAGCGCGTGACCGTCTGGGACGACCTCGTCGGGCAGGATCGCGTCGCCGAACAGCTGCGCACCGCGGCCGGCGCCGCCCGGGCGGTCCTGGCGGGCGAAGGCGTCGGCGGGATGACCCACGCGTGGCTGTTCACCGGCCCGCCCGGGGTCGGCACGGCGACCGCCGCGCGCGCGTTCGCGGCGGCGCTGCAGTGCGTCAGTCCGGATCTGGCGCTGGGCGCCGAGCCCGGCTGCGGGCACTGCGACGGCTGCCACACCGCGCTCACCGGGACACACGCCGACGTCGACGTGGTCGCCACCGAACTGCTCTCGATCGGCGTCAAGGAGACCCGAGATCTGGTCCGACGTGCGGCCATGACGCCGGCGGGCGGGCGCTGGCAGGTGATCATCCTGGAGGACGCGGGCCGACTCACCGAGGGCGCGGGCAACGTACTGCTCAAGGCGATCGAGGAACCCGCCGACCGCACCGTGTGGTTGCTGTGCGCACCCTCCCTGGAGGACGCGCTGCCCACGATCCGCTCGCGCTGTCGCAACGTGGCGCTGCGTACGCCTCCCGCCGGCGCGGTGGCCGACCTGCTGATGCGCCGGGACGGAATCGACCCGGCGATGGCCGCGTTCGCCGCATCCGCGTCCGGCGGCGACATCAAGAGCGCCCGCCGGTTGGCACTGGACGAACAGGCACGCGGACGCCGCGCCGACGTCCTGCGGATCCCGATGGTGGTCGGCGACATCGGCCTGGCGATGGCCGCCGCACAACGGCTGGTGGACGCGGCCGCCGAGGACGCGAAGCAGGTCGCGGCGGACCTGGACGGTCGCGAGACCGAGGATCTGCGGGCCGCGCTGGGCGCGGTCGGCGGCGGCCGGATGCCCAGCGGCACGGCCGGCGTGATGAAGGAATTGGAGAACAAGCAGAAGAAGCGGGCCACCCGCACCCAGCGGGACTGCCTGGATCGAGCGCTGGTGGACCTGACCGCGTTCTACCGCGACGTACTGGCACTGCAACTGCGCGCCGCCGTTCCCTTGGCCAACGACGTGCTGCGCGCGGACCTGGACACGATTGCCCGTACCTCCACGCCGGAGGCGACGCTGCGCCGGATCGAGGCGATCCTGGCCTGCCGGCGGGCGATCGACGCGAACGTCGCGCCGCTGCTCGCGGTCGAGGCGATGGTGCTGATGCTGCGGACGGGGTGAAATCCCGGTTGGGCCGGGGTGGGCGGGGCTCATGCTCGCGTTGCACATCCGCCCGTCCGCTCCGCTGACCCGAGGTCGCGGGGTGGGCGGGAGCGGTCGGAATGAGGTGACCACTTCAGCCAACGGGAAGCCCCGCCGCGCCCTGCTCCGTACCAAACCCCGGGCCCGGTGTGCGCTGCTCGTCCGCTACGTGGCCGGGTGTGTGCGGCGTGGGGCGTGTTGGTGTTGCTCGTCCACTTCGTGGCCGGGGCGGGGTTGGTTCGCTGCGCGCCGGGGTGCTCGTCCGCTACGCGGCCGTGGAGGTGGGCGTGTGTCGTGGTGATGATGCTCGGCCGTCCGCTGCGCGCCCGGGTTGCCCGTGCGTGCCGCGCCTGTTGCCTGCCTTTCGTCGGTGTGCGCCTGTTGGGCCGGGGTCCGGCTGTGGGCGTTGCCCGTGCGGGTGGGTTCGGCCGCGTAGCGGACGTGTGTCCCGGCGCGGAGCGAACGGCGCGACGTGCAACGGGCCACGACCGGCCGGGCCGCGTGCGCGTTGGGCGTGCCCGGGCGGGTGCGTGCGGCCGCCCCCGCGCAGGTACTCATGCGCCACCGGCCGGCACTGCCTTTCGTCGGCGCGCGTCTCCCAGGCCGCCGGTCGCGTGTTGGGCGTCGCCCGAGCGGTGGCTGCGGCTGCGGAGCAGTCGGGCAACCGGCCACGCCCCGTGTCGGGTTGCGCCTCGCCGCCGCCCGCCCCAAGCCCGCTCCGCGTTGGCCCGCGGCGACGCCTCCATCGCCGCGCCGCCCGCCACGGACCAGGCAACGCTTCCACCAACCCGGGCTTCACCACGGCGCACTCGTCCGCCTGGTTGCCCGCTCGGCGGGTGTGTGCCGGTTGTTTGTACGTGCGTTCGGTTCGGTCCTTCACCCCTTGGAGCGGAGGTGCTCTTCGGGCGGAACCCGGAACCCCCACTTGGACGTCATCGTGGGAGAGTTCGCGGGAACATTGTGGCTGGTGAGGTTCGGAAGGACGGTGCGGGGTTGCGTTCCGTGACCAGGACGCTCAAAGGTCTGCTGATCGCGGTGACCCTCGGGGCGGTTGTCGTTCTCGTGCTGCGGGCGCGTAAGTCGCGTACCGCGGCCGACCCGGTCGAGAGCCTCTCGTCGACCGATTCGACAGCTGATCCACAGGCCGATCCGAAAGCCCATCCGAGGGCAGACGCAAAGGCCGAACCCGGGCCTCGCGCCGCCGCGTTGCCGCCGACCCAGGCGCGGATCCCGGGCCGAGAGCACGCGCCGACGCCGGAGCGGGGCGGCGCATCGAAGCGGCCCGCCCCGGTCGCCCCGGCCCAGCGGATCCATCCGGCGCAGCCGACGAGCGCGCCGGCGCCGACGAGCGCATCGGAGCCGCCCCGGGTCCGGGCCGAGGCGCCGCTGCCGTTCGCCTCGGTGGAGCTCACCTCCTCGGCGCCCGCGGGTCTGGCTCGACACGAGTCGATCCGCGTCGCCGAGCCCCGGCCGATCGGGGCCGATCCGGCACCCGTTCGCCGCAAGCGTGGTGTGCGTTCGCCGCTGGGCATCGGGCTGCTCGCGATGGCCGTGATCGCGGCGGGCGTCGGCGGCACCTTCGCGTACAAGGGGATCGCCGACGACGACAAGCAGAACGTCGCGTCCGCCACCAAGGCCGACCCGTCGGCGGAACCGCCCACCACGTCGGGCCGACCCAAGGCCGCGCCGCAGAAGTTCACCAAGGTGGCCGTCAAGTCCGGTGGCATGCTGACCAAGATGACCGTCGCGGGCAGCCGGTCCGGGGTCACCGCCGATGTGTGGGTCTGGCTTCCGCCGGGCTATGACACCCCTGCCAACCAGGGCCGCAGCTACCCCGTACTGGTCGCCCAGTCCGCGCTGCCCGGCGTCGAGTCGAACAGCTTCGTGGACGACTCGGTGGCGTTCCTGCCCAAGCTCGCGGCAGCCATCGACGAGGGCACCGTCCCGCCGTACATCGTGGTCGCGCCCGAGCTGATGCCGTACTCGAAGCAGGAGGTGGACGCCGGCCAGACGGCGGCCAAGGACACCGAGTGCAGCGACATCCCGAACCGGCCGAAGATGGCCACTTTTCACAACGAGGACGTGCGCGAGGCGGTGCTGGCAACCCACCGAGCGAGCGCCGACCGCGCCTCGTGGGCGCTGATCGGGGACGGCTCGGGCGGCCTGTGCTCGGTCAAGTACGCGTTGCAGTACCCGCAGTACTACGCGGCGGCGGTCAGCCTCTCCGGCCGGACCACGCTCAAGTCCCCGCTGTGGAGCACCGATGCGGCGGCCAAGGCGGCGAACGATCCGGTCAAGCTGCTCGACGCGCGGCCCGACGTACGGATCCTGCTCTCCGGCCACACCGGCAGCACGGGCAACGACTTCGCCGGGAAGGCGAAGGCGCCGACCACGGTCAGGGCGATCCCGGGCGCGGGCGGAGCGTCCGGCGACATAGGGCGTCAGCTGCCCGAGGCATTCACCTTCCTCGGCCGCAACACCCGGAATCCAACGGCGTGACGCGGCGCGGCGGGACCGGACCGGATACCCCCGGGTGGGGGTCGCGGGCCGGCACCGCCGCGTACCGTTCGTGCGTGAGTGTCCGTTCGATGGTAGGCAGTACGCGTGAAACGAATATCCCGGGTGGGACTCCTCGGCCGTGCGATTCCGGTCGCGCTCGCCGTCGCGACAGTCGCGAGCTGTTCGGTCGCGTCCGATCTCGGTGATGCCGCGGGGGGTGGGCGACCCGGCATGTCCCGGCCCACTGCGGCCGGAGCCAAGGGGCCGGCCACGCCCGGGGACCCCGACCCCCGGTTGGCGCGCTTCTACACCCAGCAGCCGACCTGGAAGGTGTGCGAGAGCGACGACCCCGATGAGCGCAGTCAGGCCAAGGCGTTCCGCTGCGCGACGTTCACCGTGCCGCTCGACTACTCCCGGCCGACCGGCAAGACCATCGACATCGCGGTCACCCGCAAGGCCGCGGGCAAACCGGGACAGCGGATCGGCTCGCTGCTGATCAACCCCGGCGGTCCGGGCGGCTCCGGGGTCGAGGCGGCGTGGTGGATGGCCGAGGACACCATCGGCAAGCCGGTCCAGGACGCGTACGACGTGGTCGGCTTCGACCCGCGCGGGGTCGAGCGCAGCGCGCCGGTGAAGTGCATGACCGACGCCGAGCGGGACAGGTACGTGGCCGAGGACCTGCCGGAGGACCCGGCGCGGGCCGAGGCACGGGCCAAGGAACGCGAGAAGACCTACGCGACGGAGTGCCAGAGCCGGTCGGGTGAACTGCTGCCCTACGTCGGCACCGACAACGCCGCACGCGACATGGACGTCCTGCGCGCGGCCCTGGGCGACGAGAAGCTCAACTACATCGGTTTCTCCTACGGCACCTACCTGGGCGCCACCTACGCGGAACGGTTCCCCACCCGCACCGGCCGACTGGTCCTGGACGGCGCGGTGGACCCGGCCGCGGACAACCTGAGCGCGTCGGTCGAGCAGCAGGTGGGCTTCGACCGGTCGTTGCGCCGATTCGCCGAGGACTGCGCGGGGCGTTCGGGCTGCGCGCTCGGCAACGACCCGAAGACCGCGCCGATCAGGGCCGCCGACTTCCTCGACGGCCTGCAGGAGAACCCGCTCACCGGCCGGGGCGGCCGCAAGCTCACCTCCAGCCTGGGCTGGACCGGCGTGATCAGCCTGCTCTACGGCGACAAGGACACCGCGTGGAAATACCTGCGCGACTCGCTCGCCGACGCGATCGTGCGCAAGTCGCCGGACGCGCTGCTGTTCTACGCCGATAACTACAACGGGCGGGACGAGGAAGGGCACTACGACAACAGCGCGGACGCGTTCATCGCGATCGGCTGTGCGGACGGGTCCGGGGACGCGCCGACGCCGGAGCAGGTGCAGGCCGCGCTGACCCGACTCAAGACCGACGCGCCGCTGCTCGCGCGCGATGTCACCGCCGAGGACCTGACCGGGCAGAGCTGCGAGGACTGGCCGTTCAAGTCGCCGGCGAAGCCGCACGCGATTCGCGCGCAGGGCAGCGCGCCGATCCTGGTGGTCGGTACGACGGGAGACCCGGCCACGCCCTACGCCTCGGCCGAGAAGCTGGCGAGCCAGCTGGCCGACGCGACGCTGCTGACCTTCGAGGGCGAGGGGCACACCGCGTACGGCGGCAACAGCACGTGCGTGGACGGGGCGGTGGAGGGGTTCCTGCTGCGGGGGACGATGCCGGCGAAGGGGAAGCGGTGTAGTTGACCGGCGGGGGCGTGGGGGCGCAGGGGTGCGGGGGTCGGCGGGGCGCGGCGGGTTCGGGAGGTCGCGCCGCCGGGTTGCCGGGTCAAAGCGTCGCCGTGCGGCTGCGTCTTGGCGTCACGGGCACCATGGCGTCGTCGCGTCGTCGCGTCGTTGGGGAGTATCGCCGAGCTGCGCGGTTACCCTCCCCAGGAGGTGCACGGTCGTACTGGGCTAGCCGAGGAGCGGGTCGCATGCTGCGGGGTTCGTGCGCGAGGGTCGTCGCGGCGGCGGTCGGCCTGCTCCTGGTGGCGGGATGCGGATCGGGATCGTCGGCGAAATCACCGGACCGGGTCGCCGACACGGCCAAGGCGCCCGTGACCGCAGACCCGGACGGCAAGGCGACCGACAAGGCGCCGCCGACCGCGGCGGTGGAGCCGATCGGGTGGACCGCGTGTACCGGCGGCTTCCAGTGCGGCACGCTCCAGGTGCCGCTGGACCATGCCAAGCCGGACGGTCCGAAGATCAAGCTCGCGGTGATCAAAAAGCCCGCCACCGGCCCGAATCGCATCGGCTCGCTGGTGCTCAACCCGGGCGGTCCGGGCGGCTCCGGCCTGGACTTCGCGCAGTACGCGGCCGTCAGGTATCCGGCCGACCTGCGCAAGCGCTTCGACATCGTCGGCTTCGACCCGCGCGGCGTCGGCCGCAGCACCGCGGTCGGCTGCCTGACCGACAACGCGATGGACACCTTCACCCAGCTCGACGCGACGCCGGACACCCCCGACGAGGAGCAGGCCTGGCTGGACGGCACCGGTGCCTACGGGCGGGCCTGCGCGAGCAAGTCGGGCGACCTGCTCGGCCACGTGAGCACCGTGGACGCCGCGCGTGACATGGACCTGCTGCGCGCGGCCCTGGGCGACGCGAAGCTCTACTACCTGGGCGCGTCGTACGGGACCTTCCTCGGCGCGACCTACGCCGAGCTGTACCCGAGCCGGGTCGGCCGGCTGGTCCTGGACGGCGCGATGGACCCGAGCCAGTCGGCGGTGGCCGCCAACAAGGTGCAGGGCGGCGGCTTCGAGACCGCGCTGGCGGCGTTCCTGGACAACTGCGTCGGCGGTGGCTCGTGCTCTCTCGGCGCGACCCGCGAGGCCGGACTGGCCAAGATCCGCGGTCTGCTCGAACAACTCGACGCACGCCCGCTGCCCGGCGACGCGACCCGCAAGGTCACCGAGTCGATCGCGACCACGGGCATCCTGTCGCCGCTGTACTCCAAGGACCAGTGGCCGGATCTGCGGCAGGCGCTGGAGGCCGCGCTGCGCGGCGACGGGCAGCCGCTGCTCGAACTCAACGACCAGTACTACGAGCGTGGCCCCGACGGAAAGTACAACAACCTGATGGCCGCCAACGCGGCGGTGAACTGCCTGGACGCGCCGCCGGCCGCCACGTCCCGCGAGGACGTCGAGCGCGAGCTGCCCGGCTACCTGGCCGACTCGCCGACCTTCGGCCGCAACCTCGCCTGGGCGGGCCTGACCTGCGCCTCCTGGCCGGTCCCGCCGACCGGCCGGCCCCACCCGATCAGGGCCGAGGGCGCCGCCCCGATCCTGGTGGTGGGCACGACCCGGGACCCGGCCACCCCGTACGCCTGGGCCCAGTCCCTGGCCGGCCAACTGGCCTCCGGCGCCCTCCTGACCTACGACGGCGACGGCCACACCGCCTTCGGCCGAGGCAGCGACTGCGTCGACCGCACGGTGGTCGACTACCTCACCCAGGGCACCGTCCCCACGAAGGGCAAGACCTGCCGCTGACCCCCGACAAACGCGCGTGTGGACCACCCCGGCGGGTGTGTACACTCATTCCCTGTCGCCACCTTCGAGGTGGGCAGACAAGCCGCCTTAGCTCAGTCGGCTAGAGCGACGCACTCGTAATGCGTAGGTCAAGGGTTCGACTCCCTTAGGCGGCTCAAAATATATGGACAGGTAGAACCTCATCGACGCGAGGTTTTACCTGTCCATTGCTTTTTGTTGCGCCTGTATTCGGACATCTACATCGAGCCTGCCGTTCCGCTGGCCCACCGCACCACTGCGTACGGGCCCCGCCGAATCGGCGGGGCCCGTGGTGTGTCCGCAGGGCACGCGGGGAGCAGCCGCAGACGCGGCGCGGTGCCGTGGGTCCGCTCCCAGCGACGACGCTGTCCCGAGGCCGGTCACCCGGCTCGCCGTGGTGGCGCTGTTCCCGCTGGACACGGCCTGCGGCGGCTCGATCCGAGGCGCGTTGTTGTCGCCCGTGATGTGCAGGTTGGACGTCTGCTGGACAGCCTGCTGCACCTGTTCCGGGGTGGGGTCCTGCTGTTCGGCGGGCATCGAGGCGCTCAGCTCTCCAACGAATCCGGCGAGACGGGCGCCGACAGGCTCGATCAGCCGATCGGTGGTGCGAGGTATTCCAGCGCATAACCGTCGCCGGAGGGGGTTACGCGGGCGATGCCGGGTGAGTCGAGATGGGCGCCGGCTACGAAGTGGTGTGGCTGGGTCAGTTGTTCGAGGAGGGCCGCTCGCGCGGCGCGGGCCTGGGATTGGTTGCCGTCGAGCTCCCAGGACACGTTCGGCTGATCGAATTGGAGCGTGGGAACGTGAACGGTGTCGCCCCAGGCGAGAAGGTGGCCGGTGCCGCTCCTGACCTCGTAGACGGTGTGACCGGGTGTGTGGCCCGGTGTCGGGATCGCGGTGGTCCAGTCGTTGATCGCGACCTTCTCCGACACGGGTACGACCCGGTCGCGGATCGGCTCGAGCCGCCCCGTGAACACCGAGGTGTCGCCGGCGCCGATCCACACGCGCTCAAGTTTGGTGAACGCCTCCGAACCGTCCGGCGCGATCAGGCCGCTCACGTGGTCTTCGTGCTTGTGGGTGATGGCCACATCGGTGACATGTGCACGGTCGATTCCCGCTTCGTCGAGCGCGTCGTAGATCAATCCCATGGTGGGGTCGTGCCAGGCGTTGGACGCGCCGGTGTCGATGAGAACCGACCGCGTGCCGTCGGTGACGAAGAAGGCGTTGACCGACAGCCGCAAGTTGTCGCCGGCCAGCGGGACGGCGGCCGGCAGCTCATCGAGCGTGCACCCGTCCTCGTCGCGGAGCCGTGTCGGCGGCATGTCGATGTACCCGTCTCGCAACGAGATCACCTGCAGATCGCCGAATTCGAACGTGGCATGGTGCCGGCCACTTGAGATCAGACGCATGGAACCTCCGTCGTGTCGGGCGCACATCGCACGTCTCTGATAGAAGATCATATCTTCTTTAGGAGAAACCCTACACTGTGGGCAGCGAGGTACTCATCGATCGAGGAGCACGGTGGCCGAGCAAGACGAAAACGCGGCCGAACCACGGCACGGTGACGACCTGGCAGGCGCGTTCGGCGGTAACGTGCGGCGACGCCGCGAGGAGGCGGGCCTGACGCTGGAGCAGCTGTCCACACAGTCGTCGGTCAGCCGGGCGATGCTGTCCAAGGTCGAACGCGGCGAGAAGAGCCCGACGATCGGCGTCGCGTCCAGGATCGCCCACGCGCTCGACGCGTCGCTCTCGGACCTGATCGGTGCGCCGGCTGCTGCCGCGTCCGGTGTGGCCGTTGTCATGCGCAAGAACGATCGCCCCGTTTTCCGTGACCCGGAAACCGGCTTCGAGCGGCACATCGTGTCAGCGGCCCCGGGCGCGGGACGATCCGAGATGGTCGTCCACTACCTCCCCGCGCAGGTCTCCACCGGGCTGCTGCCCGCGTATCCGCCGGGTACGGAGAAACAACTCGTGGTGCTCGAAGGCGCCCTCACCGTCGCGATCGGCGGGATCAGCGAGACCCTGAACACAGGCGACTCCCTGTTTTTCCAAGCCGACGCGGACCACGGCTTCGCCAACCGAACGAACGTTCCCTGCGAATACATCATGGTCATCTCGCGCAGAACCTGATCGGCCGCAGCTTGCGGGCCTGGACAAAGCCGGCTCGCCCGGGTCGAGCCCACCCGGTTCGGCAGGCCGTACTACTTGCGCCCCAACGGGCCTGGCGCCCTCAACCCGTATGTGCTCTTGCGCGAGGCGCAGCGCCGCTCCGGCAAGTCCGCGGTCGCCAGGTTCGCGATGTGCGGCCGCGAGATCCTCGGCTTCATCCACCCGCACGGCGACGTACTGGTCCTGTACCAGGCCTACTGGCCGGTCGTCTGCGTCATAGAAACTCAAACGAACCATCACAGCCCTGGCGCTGGCAACGGGTGCACTCGTCGGCGGCATGTCCCCGGCCGGAGCGGCCGACGCCGGCCCGGGCCAGGCCACGGTCAAGGCGAATGCTCCCGGAATCGAGAAAGGCAGCCCTGCCTACAGGACCGAATACCGAGACAAGAACGAGGCCACCAACTGCCCGTCAGGAGCCATGTGCCTCAGTGTGTGGGACACCACGCGCAGCCCGGATCAGTGGAAGGTGTTCATTCTCAGGACGTGCGGCATCTACAACTTGGCCTACTGGGAAGGTGGCGGCTTCTGGGAGAACAACCAGACCGGCGACGCCCGGGGCACCTTCTACCGGGGCAAGCACGGCACCGGCATCTACACCACCACCGACAAGCCCTACTCCAACGGCCTACGGCTGGGGTCCGATCACCGTGCACCCAACCGGCGCCGTGTAACTGTACGAGGCCCTCGCAGATCTGCGTGAACAGGGTCTCGGCGGACGCGGGTCGCGCTGTCCGCGCGAGGATGTGGTCGAGCGAAGTCTCGGCGTGGTCCAGCACCAGGACGGTGGCGCCGTCGAGGTCGGGGAGGGCCGAGTCGTCGACGGTCAGCACCTCGTGCATGCGGATCAGCCGGGGTGCGCGCACGCGGCGCAGCACATCGATCTCGCGCTCCGCCAGGTCCTGGAGGTGACGCAGTTGCCTCGGTGTGCGTGTCCCGGTGGGGAGGAACTTGAGCGCGGCTCTGCGCGGTTCGTCCGCCGTGGATCGTCGCGCGGTGTAGACGCTCCCGAACCCGCCGGACCCCAGGAGGCGTTCGACCCGCCACGAGCCGATCTCGTATCCCTCGGGTACGGCCACGGTGCTGGGTCGTGGCTGACGCTCGGTCATTCGGTCTCCCCGATCGCTGCGGCGTCGTCGAGGAGGGCCAGGTCCTCTTCCCGGACCAGATCAAAGCGAAGCGCGACCGCGACGAGCGACTCTTTGGTTCCGTTGCGCCGCGGCCCCGCTTCGGCGCCCTCCCGCGGGGGTCGCAGGCGGAGCTTCACGGCGAGGTAGTTGATGTTCCATTGGACTGCTGTTCTGCCGGCGGCGGACCATCCGGGGCGCAGCCGCCGTGCGATCTCCTCGGAGGTGGGCAGCGCGGTGTGGGCCGGCGTGTCGCGCAGTCGCGGCTCGCACAGGGCGACGAGGACCGCGAAGTAGCGCTTCGTGCGGTCCAGGCAGAATGCCGGGACGGTGGTGGCGCCGTGCGGCGCCCATGGCTCGGAGCCCAGGTAGTCGTGGCGCGGTGCCCATACCTCCAAGGCGAGGAGTTCGTCCGCCGCAGGCACGAGGATACGGGCGAACTCGAAGGGGATGGGCGCGTCCAGGCGGCCGGGGGCGAGTTTGATGTGTTCGCCCGCCCCCTCCGGATTCTCCACCACGTACGTCTGCCGGCGGTTGAGGTTGCTCAACGTCCAGAACGTGTTCACGGCCGTGATCTCGCCCGCGAGCCGGGACACGCCCGCGTGGGCGACCACCAGACCATGGCTGCGGCCGGTCAGGATGTCGGGCTCCCTCCCGAAGACGAGCCGTTCACCGGCGCCGAGTTCCACGTGGTCCTGGCGTCTCGTGCTCCCTGGCGGTACCACGATGATGCCGTGCATGTGTCCCCCAGCTTTTGTCGTCGGACAGAGTACGACCGCGACTCCGCCGCGAACGGCTCCGAACGCGGCGCGTGACATGCGCGGCGTCACGGCAACAGTAGGAACTCCGCCTCGTCCGCACGCGAGTTTCCGGACACCCGTTCGCGGCTTTCGATCAGGCCGATACGTCGGTGTCGGTGGATGGTGTGGACTTCTTTCGGGGCCCTGGTGCCGTACGGCACCAGGGCCCCTCGACGCGTTCCCGGGCAGCCCCCTCACGGATGTGAACTCGAGAGAGGCGCCGATGGCCCCCGAACCCGGCTCGACCTCGTCCAGAGCCGACAGGCTCGACGACGACTACCCCGCCTACACCATGGGCCGCGCGGCCGAGATGATCGGCACCTCGCAGGGCTTCCTGCGCGCGATCGGCGTCTGAGCAACGACCCACGACTTCGGGACAAGTGACGGTCATCCTTCGTGGGTGCCTGAGCAGGTAGAGTCGGGCGCATTCCCGGGCCGGCCCATGGCTGCCGGAAGAGAGCCTCCACGCGTGAGCCTCGCGTGCGCGGACGTTCCGGCACTCGCCGCCACGGCGCGGCATCGGCGCCCTGAAATGGCACTCCAGACCCTGTCAAAAGTGGACACACTGGCACCGCCCGGCACCCCACGTCATGATCCCTCTCGCGCTCGTAATGCGTAGGTCAAGGGTTCGACTCCCTTAGGCGGCTCCCCGAAAGCCCAGGTCACATGCTCTGTGACCTGGGCTTTTTGTCATTCCTTGGCCTTCGGTGGTGATCAGCCGGGAGTGTGCCGGTAAAAGAAGGTGGCGTTGAAGCCCGTCCGCACACCCGCCACCTGCCTCCTGCCGTCCGGGGAAGATCACTGACCGTGCCGCCGAGCAGGTCGAGCTGTTGGGCGAGGTGCACGAGCGCAGCGTGCGACTGCCGGTCTGAGTAGCCGTATGCCCAAGTGGGATGTGCGTCGAGGATCCGCCGATACGCAACGCCGTGGCGACTGTTGCTGTGCGGTTGATGACCCGGGCCTTTTTGGGGTGCTCCCGGTCATGCCCAGAGGCCGTTGCCCAGGGCTGTGCCCTGGGGGATGCCCGGGAGGATGTAGGCCACTGCGGAGGCTCGGTGTTCGAGGAAGGGGTTCAAGGCGTCTCGGGCCGATAGGCGGGTTTGGACTCGGGTGAACAGGGATGGGTCGCGCATGTAGGCGCAGAACAAGAGGCCTCTGTCGTTGGGGCCGTCGTCGTAGTTGTAGCTGCGGCGGAGCATGCGGGCGCCGGCGTCGAGGCGGGGACTGCTGAGGCGGACGTGGGCCGATACCGGGATGATGTAGGAGCCGTCCGGGTGCTTGGCGTAGATGTCCGGGTCGTCGTGTTCGGCGGTGCCGGTGAGGGGGACGCCGTCGGTGGCTCGGCGGCCGATCATCCGGTTTTGGTGGTCTTCCGGGACTGCGGCGAAGCCGGCTACGTCCATATGGATCCTGCGGAAGACCAGGGTGGTTCCGTGTTCGTGGGCTCCCGGTGGGCCCCAGACCCAGCGTTGGGCGGTGGGGTCGTCGGGATTGGCGGTGCCGTCCTTGAGGCCGAAGAGGTTGCGCGGGGTGATGCCCGGTGGGGTGTGGGGCAGGAAGCCGGATTGGGTCCAGCGGGGGACGGCGCCGGCGGACTGCGCGGCGGCGGTGGCCAGTTCGGCCACGATGGTGAGTGTCCAGCGGTCGGCGGCGCATAGCTGGAGCAATACGTCGCCGTTGCTGCGGGCCGGGTCCAGGCGGTCGCCGGGGAACGATGGCAGGTCGGCCAGTTCGGCGGGCACATTCAGGGCGAGGCGGGCCGCGAGGGCGGGGCCGACGCCGACGGCGCAGGCGAGGCGGGTCGGCTCTCCGGTGTGCAGGCGCGGGTCGGGCAGTGTGCCCGCGGCCGCGGTGGACAGGGTGTGGGTCAGTGCGGTGAGGATGTTCCGCAGCGTCTCGCGGTCCGCGCCGGCGGTCGTCGGCGGGACGTCGAAGGACAGTATGTGGGTGGCGGGCAACTGAAGCCCCGTCACGCCGGCTTGGCGCGGGCCGTGAAAGGGGATCGCGGCCGCCGGCGGGGCGTCGGACACGGTGTCGCGGCGCTGTGGTCGGCTCGCCTTCGGTTCCGCCGCCGCGCCGACCGTCGCGGCCAGCGCGGCTCCGGTCGCGAGCAAGGCTCTGCGTCCCAAACCGGATGTGGCAGGGCGCGCCTGCTCCTGTCGAGATTCCGGGTCGGTATGCATGGGCGACATTGCAGACGATAGAACACCTGTCATGCAACTCCTGTCTCCGCAAGGCTCGTTAGCTCCCGTGACGTCCCGGTCTGTCATGGTCCGGACGAGTACGACGACGCTTCGCTACCTGTCGCTGGTGCTCGTCTGCATCGCGCCGGTGCTCGCGGGTTGCTCGTCGACGGACTCCAAGGCGTCCGCCGAAAAGCACCCGGCCGGAAACGTGGTTCGCGTGCCGCAGGACTTCCGCACGGTGCAGAAGGCGGTGGACGCCGCCCGTGAGGGCGACACGGTGCTGGTCGACCCCGGCGTGTACCGCGAGAGCGTGCGGGTCACCACGCCACGCGTGGTGCTGCGCGGCGCGGACCGCAACGCGGTGATCTTCGACGGAGGTGTGCGGCTCGCCAACGGCATCACCGTCACCGGCGCCGGCTCGGTGGTGGAGAACCTCACCGTTCGCGGATACCTCGCCAACGGCGTCCTGTTCACCGGCGTCACCGACGAGCGACTGCAACAGCGAGGCGCGGGCGGCTCGGCGTACAGCCCGCTGGACACCGCCCGCTTCCCGATGGTGCGGGGGTTTCGGGCCACCAAGGTGACGGCGTACAACAACGGGCTCTACGGCATCTACGCCTTCGACGCGCGCGGCGGCGTCATCGAGGACTCCTACGCTTCCGGTCAGGCCGATTCCGGAATCTACGTCGGCCAGTGCAAGCCGTGCGACACGCTGGTGCGCGGCAACACGGTGGAGCGCAACGCGGTCGGCATCGAGATCACCAACGCCTCGGAGGGCTTGTCGGTGCTCGGCAACCGCGTCGTCGGCAACCGGGTCGGAGTGACGGTGAATTCCAACGACCTGGAGGCGCTCGCGCCTCAGCACGGCGCGGTGATCGCCGGCAACGTGATCACCGACAACAACGCGTCGGACACGCCCGAACAGGCCGACGGCGGCTTCGGCATCGGCATCGGCATCGGTGGCGGCCAGGAGAACCAAGTCGTGCGCAACCTCATCCGGGGCAACCGCTCGGCCGGGGTCGTCGTCACCGACCCGGCCGGGCATCCGGCCGTCGGCAACCGCGTCGAAGGCAACCGCGTCACGGGCAACGGCGCCGATTTGGTGGCGGCCGCAGCCGACCCCGGCAACTGTTTCACCGGCAACTCGCCCGCGACACAGAGCCCGAACGGCCTGGAGGACCTCGCCGGGTGCGGCGTCACCCCACGCCGGGCCGTCCCGCCGGGCCGGGTCGTCCCCGTCCAGCCGCCGCCCGGCGTTCCATTCCACGCCGTGCCCGCCCCGCCCGCCCAACCTTCGATGCCCGACCCCACGGTGCCCGGTCGTCCGGCGACGGATCTGCCCGGAACGGTCGATCCCGACCGCTACGCCCTGCCGACCGACGCCGCCGCGATGCCACAACCACGCTGAACGTGGTGGCGTGCGCCGGCGCGGAAGCGCACCAACGAGGCTTCTCGGCAGGCGGGTTGCCACGTCACGAGGCTCAGTCGGCCGTCGGGGAGCCGCGCCGCCTTCGGCGCGGTCGCCTCAACCGGCGGCCCATGGCGCTGCTGGCATGCGCGCTTTGTCGTCGCGTCCGGTGATCTCGACGGTCGTCGGGGTGCCGATGCCCGGCATGCGCATCGTCGCTCGCCGCAGACCGCCGTCGCCGTCGACCCAGTACGTAAGCGGCGACAATTCGCCGTCGGTCTTCCCGCCGCGCGCGGCGTCCTGGGCGCGCGGACCGGAGAACCTGTCGTAGTTGCGGCCCTGGATGCGATCGCGGCCCAGCCAGCGCGCCCCGGACTGCGCGAGCAGCAGCGGATTGTCGGGCCGGTCCGCTCCGAGCTGGATCAACAACCGGAGCCCGGAGTCGAGGGGGTCCGCGGTGTAGGCGCGCGACGACCAGCCCTGGCGGGGGATGTGCTCGGCCTGCTGCCACGGCGGGCCGCCGACGCCTTGCGGCACCGGTGCCAGTCCCAGACCGCCGCCGTCCCAGACGATCAGGCCGCGGTCGAGTTGACCGGCGGCTCCGGTGACCTGGTAGCCGCCCACGCCTCGGTGGGTGCGGTAGTCCACGACCGCCTCGACCCGGATCGTGACACCGCCGCCCTCGGCGGCGGTGAGGGTCACCGCGACCGGACTCGCCTGATACAACGTCAGCCGCGACAGCGCCAAGCGGGACGCCTCGTCGACGGTCACCGCCCGGTCCTTGTCGCCGCTGTCGGAGACCACCCGGTGGACGGCCAGGCCACCCGCGGCGGTCCCGCACAGCGCGACCGCCACCAGGATCGAGAACCAGAGTCTCCGACGCGGCGTGCGCTCGCCGGTCTTCTTCCGGGCCATGCGGATGCCTTCCCTCACATCGGTCAAACGCTCGGGCGGGTTCGCGGACCATCGGTCCGCGAACCCGCCCGATCCATCACTGTCGGCGGCCGGCTTTGTCGGCTTCGGCCGCCGGCCGCCGTGCCCGGAGTTACCGCTGCCGGGCTTCGCGCCTACGGAACAGCACCAGTGCCCCGGCGCCGAGGGCGATCAACGCCGCGGAGACGCCGAAGACCAAGGGCAGGTTCCCGCCCAGGCCGGTACGGGCCAGGGGCCCCGACGAGCCTCCGTGGTTGCCGCCCGATGACGTTGTCGGCGTGGTGGACGCCGTCGGTGTGCTCGTCGTCGGCGGAGGCGTGGTGGGCAGCAGCCGGTTGACCGCCGTCACCTCGACTCCGGCGTCGAGGTTTTGGGAGTTCAGCACCAGCGGGCCGAGCACCGGCTTGTCCGGAGGGGCGTAGCCCTCGGGAGGGCTGACCTCCCGCCAGTAGTACGTCCCGGGTACCACGTCGCGTTTGCAGCCGCCGTCGGTCCCGGTTGTACAGGGCTCGCCGACCTTCGTGTCGGGACTCGTCCCCTCGGGCTGCAATCCGTCGGTCCCGTTCGTCTCCCTCCACAGCTCGAACTTCGCTCCGGCCAGCGGTTTGGCGTCCTGGTCGTGTTTGACCAGGCGCACCGAACCTTCCTGTAGGCGGAAGCCGAAATCGAACGTGTGGTCGTTCTCGCCCGGTCCGCCGGTGGTCAGCGCCCGCTCCGGATAGCGTCCGCCCTTCGGGACGATGCCCTTGGAGTCCACGAAGCGGTTGTCGCCGACCCCCTCGTCGGTCGGCACCCACTGGTACAGCGGCCCGCCCGACGCGTAGTCGGCCGGGTTGTCGATTCGGATGGTGTACTTGGTCTTCGGCTTCAGGCCACCGGTCACGTTCGAGTCGTCGAAGTAGTACTCACCGCGCGGTGACGTCTTCGTCGTCCCGACCACCTTGCCGGACTCGTCGTAGAGGTTGACGGTGGCGCCGGGAACCGGACGCTGACCCGGGCTCTGGATGCCCTTGCGCTCGGGGTCGTACCAGACCCGGTTTCCGATCTGGAGCGGCGCCTGGTCGCAGAGCACCTCCAGGTCGCCCATCGAGGCGCCCTTGCCGAACGAGGCCTGACCCTCGGTGTTCAGGCGCAGACCCGCAGCGGGCTGCCTGGTTCCGTCGCGCTTGGTGAACATCGTGCCCGCGCCCCACGCCGTGTCGACGGGGTCCACACCGGCGGTGGCGACGAACTCCTCCACCTTCGACAGCGCGAGGCCGGCGTAGGCCGCGTTCGGGTGGCCGCCGCCCATGGTGTTCACGTCGAAGAACCTGGTTCCCCGCGGCGTCTTTCCGCAGCCGGTGTTCGTGTCCATGACGTACATGCCGTCGGCGAGGCACGCCTTGTTCAGGTCGCCGCCGGCCACCATCGCGAGGGCGGTCGTGGGGTCTTCAGGCCGTGCGTACGCCGTCGTCCGGTCGGTGAACCGGTCGCGGAACGCCAGCAGCATCGAGCCGTCGGTCTCGAAGGCGATGTCGGCCAACTCGGGTTCGGGGTTGGCCATGGCATTGACGCACGTCTGCCCGTTCTGCTGCGTGGGGAACGTGCTCGTCCACGGGAACCAGCCCGCCCCGGGGCAGGCCCCGCCGAGCGTGGCCTTGCGCGGGTAGTCCAGGGGCTGGTTCAGCACGGCCTTGCCGAAGACCCCCGTCGCCGGGTCGAAGGGCAGGACCACGGCGCGCAGGTCCGAGACCTTCCCGGTCGACTCGCCCGAGCAGACGCCGCCGACGTATCCGACACCGTCCTGCAGGCCCAGGCCGAACGGACGCCAGTCGCCCGGAGCGGGGCAGCCGGGGTCCGGGATGGCGTACGAGCCCACCGGCGCCGTCGCCGTCGGCAGGGTGGCGTCGTAGCGGTACAGCTTGCGGTTGTCGAGGTTGACCACGAACAAATCGCGGCCGTCGTCGGAGACCTCCAGGTCGCCCAGGCTCTCCTTGCCCGGCGCGGCGAGGAAGGCGTTGTCACTGGCGCCCACGCCGTGCGCCGAGGTTCCGGCGTCCGGGACGGTGGTGAACAGCGACGTCGTCTTGCGGGCGACGTCGGTGACGTAGATCCCGCCGGCGCCGCCGGGGCCGTACGTCGTGTCGCGCTTGGCCAGCGCCGAGCTGAACAGCCGCTTTCCGGGCTTGCTCCAGCCGATGCCGTAGAGGTTGCCGGTTGCGGCGTTCGTGGACAGGTCCGTCACGTTCGTGTTGACGCCGCGCGCGTTGTAGGGGAACGTCACCAGCGTCCGCTTGGACGTCGGTTCGTTCGTCGCGGGCTGGCATGCGGTCGCCAGCGGCGCGTTCTTCTGACAGTAGTCGCCGGGGCTCCACAGCCCCGTCGTGTACGCCACATGCTTGCCGCTGCCGAGGTCGACGAACTCCTCGTTGCTGCTGAGTTGGTTCGGCGCGCCGGCCAAGCCCTGCCGCGACGCGAACGCCGGGAACAGCACACCCGGCTTCGGATTCACGACCTGGACCCGGTATTTACCTGCGGTCGCCCGAGCCGTGCCGGGCGCCAGCGTGACCGTGCCGTCCGCGGCCGTCACCCCGGTGATCTTGCCCCCGTCGTCGTTGGTGAGTGTCACCGTGACGCCGCCGATGCCCGGTTCCAGGGCGGGACTCCACACGCCGGTCGTGTCCACGGCTCGCACCACCCGAACCGTTACGGAGCCGTCGTCCGTCTGCGGATACGCCGGCGCCGCGGACAGCGCGAAACCGCCGAACCCCACCGCGAGCGCTGCGAGACTGCCTAGCGAGCGGCGTGCGCGTACGGCCGACCGCAGTCGGGCCGGCCCATGCGCGGCGCCGTTCGTCTGTTCACTTGAAGGTGTCATACCTGCTCTCATCGCCTGGAAGGGCCGCGCGCGACCCTGCGGGAAACCCAACGGATCGGCCGTGACCCGACTCGTTGGCCGAAGCCTAGAGGGGATTCGGCAAGTGCGTGACAGCAAGGCGTAGTTGACGTTGAACCGGTTTCCGGCGCGCCCCCCGCAGCTCGTCGTACGCGCAGAAAGCCGATTCGGACAGCGATGACGAACGCGGATCCGCATGGCTGCCGCCCAAGCCGCCGCTGTCATACGGCAGGCAATCGGTCTCAGGCAGGGACGGCGCGGACGAAGCGACCAGGACCCTGCCGTACCCCGCGGCTACGCCGGCGCGGCCGAGCTCTGCGCCTTGCTCACACTGCGAACTTCGCACCACCACAAGGGCATCCACGGTTCAGGCGGCGACACGACTGCGCGAGATGGGCGTAGTCGTCTGGTGCTGCTCGAAGTGTCGGTCGTGTACGCGGAGTTGGTCCTGATCCCGACTGCGATCGCGAGCACCGTCCCCACCGTTGCCGACCATTGAGCCGAGCCCCCGACCGCCTCGGACCCGGACCCGGACCGCCGGACCCCCGACCGGCGCCGCCGCCCCTCACCCCTGCGCCGCCGCCTGGGTCTTGGATTCCTCGGCGTGCGTCTCCAGCAGCGCGTCCCGGGAGGCGGCCCGAACTCCCGGATGCTCCTTGGCCCATGTTCCGAGCCAGGCGACCAGCCGGTCGGGGTCGGTGCCCTCGGCCGCGCGGACCAGGATCTGCGCCGGCAGCCCGTTCGTGGTGTGCGGCGCGAGCAGGGACACCGGCAGGAGCAGCGAGTCGTAGCCCGGCCGGCTCTCGAACAGCGCGACCACCCGAATGTCCACGGAACTTCCGTCGCCCAGCCGCAGCCGGATCGTGTCGCCGACCCGTGCGTACTGGGCCGAAGTGTGTATGCCGGATCGTCCTCGCGCAGGGCGTGCCCGGCCGGGTCCCGGACCTAGCCTCGTAGCCGTATCCGCAGGTCGAGAAAAGGAGGAAGACCGTGGCGAAGGCACGCGGTTCGTTGGCGGCCGGCGTGGCGAGCGCAGTGGTGGGCGGGGCCCTGAAGCTGTTCGCGGACGACGTGGACACACCCGTGATCGCGCTCGGGAAGGTCGGCGTCGTGCTGCTGATCGTCGGCATCGCCGAAGTGCTCTACGGGCTGTACCAGTTGACCCAGGGCGCCCGGAAGGCATGACCGAACCGGGTCTGCCCGGGCAAGGCGATCAGCCGCCGGACCTGCCCGGGCAAGGCGAACAACCGGCTCGCCCGATCCGCTCAGTGCGGCCGCCGCCCCGGGCGACGGAACGCGACCCAGGCCAGGACCCCCACGCCGAGCAGGGCCGAGCCCAGGAAGGCCACGAGCAGCGGTCCGTCGCCCGAGTCGTGCCCGGCCCGAGCCCGCCCGGCCGAGGGCGCGCGGAATTCGTCGACGCCGCGATGCGCACCGAGCCTGCCCGTCCTCGGCTCGACCGTCCGTCTCGCCGCGCCCGGATCGGCAGCCACGTCGATCCGCACGCTCGCGGTGGCCTGGCGGCCGAGCCGGTCGACGACCGTGTAGTGGAAGCCGTCGCGCCCGGCGAAGCCCGGCCCCGGCGTGTAACGCAACACGGATCCGGTCGTGGTCGTGTCGCGGGAGTCCCCGAGGTCGAGCACCAGACCGTGTTCGGGATTGGTGTGCGACAGCACCACCAGCCCCTCGCCGGTGTCGCCGGCCAGGACCGGGACGTCCACCGACTGCCCGGCGCGGGTGGCGACCCGGTCCGCGCCGGCACGCGGTGCGGGCGGCACCGGCGCTCCGGGCCTGCCGGTCGGCCGCACCCGGTCGGCGGGCGAGCCCGCTGCGGATGCGCCGGGTGGGACGGACGCGACGGGCGGGTGGGACGGGATGGGGGCCATGGACGCGGCGGGATGCCCGGTGCCGACGACGGCGCCCAACAGCGCGGCGCAGCACGCGAGTACCGCGCCGACTCGACGCACCCGGATGGGCGGTTCGGGTGTTCCGGGCACGGCGGGCACGCATACCTCCGGCGCTGCCATCCGGACGCGGCCGGATCTCGGGTGGGTCCGACGGCGCCCGGCGGATCCGATGCCGGCCGAGGGACCGCTGTCGAATGCCGATCCTGTGCCGAGCGCCTGCCGGTTCGCGGCTCGGCACGCGGAGCGACGGTGAGCTTCACCCGCACGCGTGGACCGGCCGGGTCGCGGGTGGACCCGGCCCGCCGCCGGTTGCGCACCGACGAGCCACAGGTCGCCGCGTCGAACCTGTAGCTGGCCGTGGCCTCGCGGTTGTGGTCGGTGGCGCTGGACGCGGCGGTGCCCGACGGTTTCGTTCCGGACCTGGATCCGGCCCGGATCGGGTCGCGGGCGGTCGGGCGCGATGGCGCGGGCCGACCGGCGTACGAACGCCCGCTCGGCCGGGGCGCGCCCGGACCGGCCGAGCGGGTGATCCGTCGGACACGCCGCCGCGCATCCGGGTGACATTCCCGGATATGCGGCGCAGTTGTTTCTAGCCTCGACCGGGAGACACCGATTCCGGTATCGGCGCACCGAACGCCGGGACCGTGTCCTCGGTCCTGCCGGGTCTGCGCCCCCGGCAGGATCGGGGAGACGGCCCCGGCCGTCGAAGGCGCGCCGAGGACGAATGACCGGCCGTCCACAGGGCAGGCGCAAAGCGCGGTCCTCGGCGATGACGCGAGGACATCGAGCCCGTGAAGAGGAGTACGCACCGATGAGTACCCAAGGCCGGACCCCCGGCGGCAAGTCCGCGTCGGGCGAGCCGGAGGAAACCGTCGTCGCGCCGTCGAGCGAACCCGCAGCGGCGTCGTTCGGCGAACCCCACTTCCCGAGGCAGGAACCGGACCAGGAGGCCGAGCCGGATCGGCGGCCGGACCGCAAGCGCGAGCAGGTCGCGCACGCGGTCGAGGAGTTGACCCATGCGGAACTGCCGGCCGAGGTACACCAAAAGGTCGGCGAAGCCGCCGAGAACACCGGCCGGCGCGTTGCCCGGGCCAAGCAGAGCGCGCAGCGGGCAACCGGCCGGGCCAAGGAAACCGCGACGAACAAGGCCGAACAGGCCAAGGAGACCACGATGCACAAAGCCGAGCGGGCCAAGGAGAGCACGGCGCACAAGGCCGACCGGGCCAAGGAGGCCGCGGTGCACGGGGCCGACCGGGCCAAGGAGGCCGCGGTGCACGGGGCCGACCGGGCCAAGGAGGCCGCGGTGCACGGGGCCGAGCGGGCCAAGGAGGCGGCACTGCATCGGGCCGAACAGCTCAAGGAGGCCGCCGCGCACACCGGCGATCAGGTCAAGGAGGCCGCCCGGCACAAGGCCGCGCAAGCCGGGCACAGGGCGGACCGGGCCCGCGGGACGGCCGGCGACCGGATCGTTCAGGCCAAGGACCGCACCGTCGAGGTCGGGCGCACCGCCGGCGACCAGCTCTTCGAGCACACCCCCGACCCGCTTCGGCACGC
This sequence comes from Embleya sp. NPDC005575, assembly GCF_040605455.1. Classification (NCBI taxonomy): domain Bacteria; kingdom Bacillati; phylum Actinomycetota; class Actinomycetes; order Kitasatosporales; family Streptomycetaceae; genus Embleya; species Embleya sp. NPDC005575. The sequence goes on from NZ_JBEXCV010000017.1 coordinate 37,602, forward strand.
GACGCTCACCGGTGCGGCGGAGGTTCGCAAGCGCCCGTTGCCCGCGATCGCCGCCGCGGTCACGACCGTCGTGCTCCTGATCTGGGCGATTCGGAAGTCTCGGGGATGAGCGGTGGATCCGGGTTCCAAGGGCGTTCGGACGAGGTGAACACCAAGTCCGCCATGCGTACCGGCAGGTTGATGTACCGCCCGATCGGCATGCTCGTCGGGGTGGTGGGCGGCATGGCGGCGACGAAGGTGTTCAACAAGACCTGGAAACTGCTCACCCACCAGGACGACGCACCCGACGCGATGGACCGCGACCGGGGCTGGGGCGAGATCCTTGCCGCCGCCGCGGTTCACGGCGCGATCTACGCCGTCGTGCACGCCGCCGTCAACCGAGGCGGCGCCGTGGCCTTCCGGCGGGGCACCGGCATCTGGCCCGGGCACTGAAGCATCGGTCGGGGTCGTAGCCCCTCTCATCGACTCGCCCGGGCTCAACCGGCCGCCGCGTCCTCGGTCCACATCCGCAATACCCGTCGGGTCGCCTCGTCCGCGCCGGGCCCGTACTTCGCGGGCGCCGTCGCGGCGATCGCGACCCGTACGTCCGCCTCCGACCGGCCCGCGCCCCGCGCGTACTCGGCCGGCAGCGCGGCCTCCAGCGCCGAGCCCAACTCGGGCTCGGCCGCGTGCGCCAGGATCAACCCGGTCAGGTCCTCGCCCGGTAGCCCGTAGCCCGCGTGCGACCAGTCCAACACCACGACGTCCTCGTCCCGCGCGATCAGATCCACCGGACGCAGATCCAGGTGGCACTGCACGTACGGCAGTTCGGCGGCGCGCGTCGCCAGCGGCCCGATCAAAGACGGGGGTTCGAACAGCCAGGACGGCCCGGCCGGTCGCGGTGCGGCCTGTGCCGCGCCGAGTCGGCGGGCGAAATCGACCCACCGGGTGAGGTCCCACGTGCTCCCGGAGGAGCCGCGCACATAGTCCAGCCACAGGGCCACCGACCCGTCCGTGCGCCGATCGACACGCAGCGCCTTGGGCGCGGTCAGGCCGTAAGGGGCGTACACGCCGGCCGCGAAGCCGCTCTCGTATGCCTCGACCTCGCGGGCCCAGTAGCGCGGATTGGCGGGTGCCGTACCGTCCGGCGTCGCGAGTTTGAGCACCATGTCGGTGCGGCTGCCGCACACGTGCCAGATGTCGGAGTGCGTGGACAGCGGGGCGGCGTCCAGAGGGGAACCCAACTCGGGCGGCACGGATTCGATACGCACCGGCGGCGGCGCGGTGGGCTCGCTCAGGATCGACTCCGGGACGGTGCGCCTGCGATCAGCGAAAGACCGGGGCTCGGGGTGGGCGTCGGCGACCGATGTGGTGCCGGTAGGCGTGCAGGGGGGTCGGGCGGCGGGCGTGGCGGGCGCGTCCCGATCGCATGGCGTGCCCGGCCGGACGCGGCACGGTGGGCAGTGCGAGTGCGGCCGGCGCGGGGATCGCGGCGGGTTCGACCGCCGGTCGTGCGGTCGACGGAAGGGGTACCGGCGCCGCCAGGGCCTCGGGCCCCAGCATGCGGTCCTCGAGCCAGGCCAGCCCGGGTATCAACAGGAACATGACGATCAGTGCGAGCAAAGCGAGAACCAAGTACATGATCTGCCGCCTGGGGGTGAGCGCGTCCGGGCCGTAGTGACCCCCTAGCCGGTAGAGATCGGCGCAAACGTGACGGTTAGGCAACGGACCCGTTGACCCAGGTTCGGAGGTGACAGCCTGGCCGTATGGCGAACAACGGCACGACGCTCGACTGCGACGCGATCCTGTTCGATCTCGACGGTGTGCTGGTGGACTCGCATCCCCTGATCGAACGCATCCTGCGCATGTGGGCGCTCGACCGCGGTGTGGACCCGGACGCGGCCGTCGCCGCTTCGTACGGGCGGCGCGACATCGACCTGGTGCGCGTGGTCGCTCCCACATTGAAGGCCGAGGCCGAGGCCGCGTGGATCGTCGAGCGCGAGGAACGGGACTTCACCGGTATCTGCCCGATGCCCGGCGCGGCCGCTCTGCTGGCCGCGCTGCCCGCGGCGCGCTGGGCCATCGTCACGTCCGGCACCCGCCGGGTGGCCAGGGGTCGACTGCGCGCGGCGGAGTTGCCCGAACCGGTGTACATGGTCACCGCGGAGGACGTCAGCGAGGGCAAGCCGGCCCCCGAGGGCTACCTGCGCGCGGCCGATCTGCTGGGTGTCCGGCCGGATCGTTGCCTGGTCGTGGAGGACGCGGAGAGCGGTGTACGTGCCGCGGAGGCGGCCGGTATGCGCTGCCTGGGCATCGGCGCGGCCCTGGCCGAGGGCGAGATCGGCGCCGCACTGGACGCGTGGGCATCCGATCTGCGGCCGGTCGACCCCGAACTGGTCACAGCGGGACATGTCCGACTGAACATTCACCCGAATGGGTCAAACTAAGGACGCAACCTCTCGGGTCCCATTGGCGTCTACAACGGTGCACGACTCGGGGAACACTCCACATTTGGGTTTGGGTCGGGAGAGGCACCACTCGATGAAGAAGACTCGCATATCCCTCGCGGTCACCGTGACCGCGATCCTGGCCTTGTCGGCCTGCAACTCCGGCTCGTCGAGTGACTCGACCGCGAAGGCCGGTGCGCAGTCGCCGCTACCCGCCACCTCCTCGTCCGCACCGGTGACGCCGGCGCCCGAGAGCACCGCGCCGACCTCCGCCGCACCCACGGCCGGCGCGCCGACCTCCGCCGCACCCACGGCCGCCAAGCCCAGCACGAGCAAGCCCGCCACCGCCAAGCCCGCCACGAGCAAGCCGCCGACCAGCAAGCCGCCGACCACCAAGCCCAAGCCGCCGGCCGGACTGGACGAGCGGTGTCTGACCGGTCGGGCGATCTGCATCGACAAGCGCACAGACCGGCTCACCTGGGTGATCGACGGCAAGGCCCAGTACTCGACGGACGTGCGCTTCGGCTCGGCCGAAACGCCGACCCGCGAGGGCGCGTTCAGCATCAACTTCAAAAGCCGCGACCACGTGTCGACGCTGTACCACACGCCGATGCCGTTCGCGATGTTCTTCTCCGGCGGCCAAGCCGTGCACTACTCGGCCGACTTCGCCGCCCGCGGCTACAACGGCGCTTCGCACGGCTGTGTGAACGTCCGGGACAAGGGCTTGGTGCAGCAGCTCTTCAACGAGACCCGCGTCGGCGACAAGGTGATCGTCTACCGCTCGGCCAAGTAGCCCCGAAGCCCCCGAGGTTCGACCACCGCTCGGCCACGACGACCGAGCGGTGCCGACCGATCGGGACGCGGGATCAGCGCTCGCGTGGCGAGCGCACCGTCTTGAACTCCGCCGGGCCCGCGCCCATTTCGAACGTGCCGTCCGGGTAGAGCATCGGGCGGCGCTCCTGCATCAGCTTCGAGTACTTCTCCACGTGCTGGATCGAGACGCCGTCGGGGTCGGTGAAGTCGACCAGCGCGATCGCCACCCAGAACACCGCGCGCTTGTTGTTGAACAGCGGCACATTCACGGTGGAGCCCTGACCGTCGGTGACCTCGGCGTGCGCGCCGTAGGACTTGAAGCTGCCGAAGCCGTTCTCGACCGCGCTGTACGCGCAGATCAGCACATAGCCCTGCTCGTCGGGCCGGGTGATCCGGACCGTCTCACGGCCGGGCGCACGCGAGTCGCCGTCCAATTGGATGTAGGGCGCGGCGGTCAGGCTGCCGAGCTCGCGGTAGTAGATCACCCCGTCCTTGTCGCCCTTCTTCGCGCCCACCTTGGACCGAGGCACGAACAGCGCGTACAGGTCCAGGTCGGCGCCGGTCTTACGGCGCGCGTCGTCGCCGCCGTCCCAGACCAGGGAAGCGGTGACAGTGACCGCGCGGTCGCTCTTGTCCATGTTGATCGTCGCCCGACCGCCCTTGGCCAGGTCGACCCGGCCGAGCGGCTCCTTGGCCATCGAGATCGGCGCCGGCGCGGCCGGCGCCGGCACCGCGGCGGGCTCCTTGACCATCACGTGCGCGGGCGCGACGGGCGCGGGGACCGGCTCCGGCTCCGGCTCGTCCTCGACCGAGATGCCGAAGTCGGTCGCCAACCCGGCGAGGCCGCTGGCATAGCCCTGACCGACCGCGCGCACCTTCCACGCGTCGCCGCGCCGATAAAGCTCGACCAGGACCGCGACCGTCTCGCCGCCGGCGAACGCGTCCGGCGCGTAGCCGATCCGCGCGTCCCCGGACACGGTGACCGCGCCCAGGCCCGGCACCTGGCCCAAGGTCATCCCGGGGCGGTCCGCGTCCGAACTCACCACGACCACCACACGGGCGATCTCGGCCGGCAGCTTGGCCAGTTCGATACTGACGTGGGTGGTTCCCGAGGGGCCGGCCGCCGTGCGCACCGCGCCGTCGCCGCCGACGGGATTGTTGAAGAAGACCAGATCCTCGTCGGTGCGTACCTTGTGCGCGTCGGTCAGCAGCACGGCGGACACGTCCACGACGTCGGTCGAGCCCCACCCGATCGAGACCTCGGCGCGGTCGCCGGTCAGGGGCGCGTTGGCGCCGGTGGGCAGCGTGACGTCGGACATGGAGGGCCCTCCCGCGTTGGACAAAGGCGCCGTTTCGCGCCCTGATCAGGGGAACGACCCTCCCACCGACGACGTTCCGCAAACCCGGAACTTTCCCCAAGCTGGGGTAAAGTCCCAGGTGGAAAGCGTCACTCGGGCGCGGCTCAGCCCCCGGATACCACCTTGTCGAACAACTTCCTGGCCTCGGCGAAGAACGCGGGCGCGTCCTCGGGGCCGGTACAGAACACCTGGATGGGCAGGTGTACGGCCGTCGCACCGGCGGCGATCACCTCGCTCGCGCCGGCCATCGTGCGGGCCAGGTCGAACCGCCCGGCGTCGTCCTTGACCATCGGCAGCGGGCCCTGCACGCGCAGCGTCCCCGGGTCGCGACCGGCCGCGGCGAGCGCCTCACGGATACGCACCACGTCCCGGGCCATGTCGGCGGTGGACAGGCCCATGATCGGAATCCAGCCGTCGCCGCTGCGCACGATCCGGTCCAAATTGCGCTTGTTCAGCGTGCCGCCGATCCACAGCGGCACGCCGCCCACCTGTACGGGCTGCGGCGCGCAGTAGACGTCGGCGAAGTTCACCGTCTCGGACGCGAAGGACGCGGGCAGGTTCGTCCACAACGCCTTGCACGCGGCCAGTGTGTCGGTCAGCAGTCGCCCGCGCGCGTCCCAGTCGATCCCGGCCGCGTCGTACTCCTCGCGCTGCCACCCCGTGGCCACGCCCAACTCCAACCGTCCGCGCGAGATTTGATCCAGCGTGGCCGCGGTCTTGGCGAGCAGCGTGGCGCTGCGCAGCGGGGCGACCAGGATGCCGGTGGCCAGGCGCACGTTCGAGGTGACGGCGGCGATCGCGGCGAGCAGGGTGAGCGGCTCGGGCCAGGCCGCCTCGGGCGGCGTGGGGAAGCGGCCCCACGTGTAGTTCTGCGTGTTGGGGCCCATCACCACGTGGTCGACCAGGACGATCCGGTCGATTCCCGCGTCGTCGGCGGCCCGGCCGACATCCACGAAGCCGCGCCAGTCGCCGGCGGGCCAGGCGCCGAAGTTCGGCAGGCCGATGGAAAGTTGCACGTCGGTGGTCATGCGGATGCTCCGTCGCGTCGAAGTGGGTGGAGGTGGGGTGGGGGTCGAAGTCGGGCCGGGATCGGGGTCGGTTCGAGGCGGGCAGGGGCCACGGATCGGAAGCTCGCCGGGGTCAACGCGACCCGGCGTACGGATCGCGGCCGGCCGTCGCCGCGTCGATCACCGCGTCGCCGAGCGCGGCGCGGGCGTACTTCTCGAAGGACGGCGCCCGGCGCAGCTCGTTGCCGCCGTCCACGGCCAGGCTCTGGCCGGTGGTCCAGGACGATTCGGGGCCGGCCAGGTGGCGGACCGCCTCGGCGATGTCCTCGGGCAGGCCGGTGCGGCCCAGCGGCTTGTTCGCCACGAAGCGCGCGATCATCTCCTCGTCGCGGAAGATCCGGGCCTCCTCGTGCGAGCGCACCAGGCCGGGACGGACCGCGTTGACCCGGACACCGGCTGCGCCCAACTCGTCCGCGGCGGCCCGGACCAGCGCTTCCAGGCCCGCCTTCCCGGCCGCGTAGCCACTCAGGAACGGCATGGTCAGCTTGGCCGCGGTCGAGGACACGCACACGATCGCGCCCCCGCCGCGCGCGGCGATCACGGGGGCGGTGTACTTGATCGCCAGGAACGCGCTGTGCGTGTTGCGGTGCAGGTCGGCCAGGAACGTGTCGTCGTCCATGGCCAGGATCGGTGCGGTGCTCCCGCCGCCCACGGTGGCAACGCAGACGGCGAGCTCGGGGCCCGCCGCCCGGACCGCGGCACGAATCCCGTCGGTGGTGCAGGCGTCCGCCGCGACGATGCGCACCTCGGTGCCGGCCGGGGCCCGCGCGCGCAGTCGTTCGGCCGCTGCCGTGAGCGCGTCGGCCCGCCGGGCGGTGAGCGTGACCGAGCAGCCGTCGCGCAGCAGTCGGGCCGCACATGCGGAGCCGATGCCGCCGCTGCCACCGGTGACCAGGGCCATCCGGCCGGCCAGGATTGCGGGCATGGGCGGGTTCCTCCCGAGGCGACCAAGGAAACTGATGATGTGTCAGCTCCGAGTCGACGTTACACCTCGAATCATTCGAGCTGTAACGAAGTTCGGCTAGAGTGTGGCCATGACCACGGGGGAAGGCGAGCTGCCGGGACTGACCGCGCTGCTCTACGCGGCCACCGCACGGCTGGACGCGCACTTCGCCGCGTGCGCCGGCGCGGTCGGTCTGACCGCGTCCCAGGCGAACGCGGTGCACGAACTCGCCGAGCCGCTGGGCATGCGCGAGCTGGGTCGGCGGATGTGCTGCGAACCACCCAACGTGACCTTCGTAGTGGACCGCCTGGCGGAGCGCGACCTGGTCGAGCGCCGGCCGCATCCCGGGGATCGCCGGGCGAAGGTGATCGCGCTCACCCCGGCCGGCGCCGAGCTGCGCGAGCGCCTGTTCGCCGCGCTCGCCTGTGATCCGCCGCTGACCGGCCTGCCGGACGCCGACCGGCGCGCCCTGCGCGTACTGCTCGACCGGGCGCTGCGCACGGGCTGACGAGGCCGGCCCTGGCTCTCCTCGACGTGCGCCACTAACCTGACGCCCCATCAGAGAGTGCGACGCCGTTCATCCCGGCGACGCCGGGGACAGGAGAACGGCATGGCTGTGTTCGCGCTGCGTTTCGACTTCCGCAATCCGGCTTTCGCCGGGACGAGCATGGGGGAGCGCTACGCGGCGGCACTCGACATGGTCGAATGGGCCGATCGGCACGGGTTCTTCATGGTCACGCTGTCCGAGCACCACGGTTTCGCCGACGGCTACCTGCCCGCCCCGCTTCAGTTCGCCGCCGCGATCACCACGCGGAGCCGGAACATGGGCGTGACCATCGCGGCGATACCCGCGCCGCTGCACGATCCGCTGCATCTGGCCGAGGAACTCGCGGTGCTCGACCTGCTCAGCCAGGGCCGGGTCAACGTGGTGCTCACCAACGGCTACGTCGACAGCGAGTTCGCGATGTACGACGTACCGATGCGCGAGCGGGTCAAGCGCACCGTGGAGACCGTCGAGACGCTGCGCAAGGCGTGGACGGGCGAGGAGTTCGAGTTCCGGGGCCGGACCGTGCGGGTGACCCCGGAGCCCTTCCAAAAGGGTGGCCCGCCGATCATCCTCGGCGGCAGCGTCGAGGCCGCGGCGCGCCGTGCCGCGCGCATCGCCGACGGGTTCATGCCGTCCAACCCGGCGATCTGGGAGTTCTACCGGGACGAGAAGGTCAAGCTCGGCGAGGAGGACCCGGGCCCCTACTTCGGCGGCGACACCAGCTTCTTCCACCTCTCGAACGACCCCGACCGGGACTGGGACAAGATCGCGCCGCACGCGCTGCACGAGGTCAACGCCTACGGCGAGACGATGGCCGCGGCGGGCACCTCGGGCCTGGGCGGCTATGCGAGCGTCACCGACGCCGACGCGCTGCGCGCGGGCGGGCAGTATCGGGTGATCACCCCGCAGACCCTGGTCGCCGAGCTCAAGGCCCAGGGCGACGCGGCGTTCGCGATCCTGCACCCGATGATGGGCGGCATCCCGCCGGAGCTCGCGTGGGAGAGCCTGCGCCTGTTCGAGAACGAGGTGCTGCCGAACCTGTAGAGCCGCAGCCGTGGCGCGCACCGCGTCCGAGGGCCACCCCCGCGGTCACCGGTGCGGTGCGCCCGCCACGAAGTCCTTGGTGTGGTCCCACCATGTGCGCCGGTCGGGCGGGAACCGGCGCAGCGAGCGGGCCAGCTTGGTGTCCGCGTGCGGCGAGGTGCGCCCGGGACCCTCCTTGTACCGCCAGCGCGCCCACGGCGACTCGGGCTTGGCGATGCGCATCGCCGACATCATCGCGACGAACGGTACGAACACGCCGATCAGCCCGGTGGCGACCTTGCCCTTGGCCAGCGCGCACAGTGCGAAGGCCAGGTTGAACACGACCACCGTCGCGGCCACCGGCTTGCTGTCGCCGTCGCCGAGGCCGAGCGGATTGGCGCCGACGAACAGCAGCAGCCCCATCGCGGCGGTGATCAGCACCGCGTCCACCGACTTGCGGCCGTCCGCCGCCCAGTACACGTCGTCCAGGTGCACGAGCAGCGCGAACTCGTCCAGCGTCAGGGCGGCGCCCATCCCGAAGAGCCCGGCGAGCACCTGGCGCAGCGCGCCGCCCGGTTCGTAGGCGAACTCCAGCGCGCCCGCGATCAGCATCAGGAAGATCCCGTACACCTGGTGGTGCACGTGCACCTTGCCCACCACCATGTTGCGGAACGGGCCCTTGCCCGCCCGGATCAGCCGGGTGATCAGGCGGGTCACCGCGAACGTGAAGATGAATGCGGCGAGCATCCAACCGACGCCGTGTGGCCCGGGCTCGGCGTCGCCCGCCAGCCGCGCCGTGGTCGAGATCCAGCCCTGGTCGTGCACAAACCGTCCCTGCTCGCGATTCCCGTGTGAGGAGGATTGTCCATGATCGAATGGACCGCATGGCACCATCGCCGCACCGGCACGATGGCGACCGGATCGAATCGAGGTTAGGACGCACATGGCCCTCCCCACGACCTCCACCGAGGTGACCTTCCCGGCGGGCGCGACCACCGGCGCCGCGCCGATCCTGGCCGCGCCCGTGCTGCCGGACGGGCGGACCGCCCTGGTGGTCGCCAGGACACCGTTCCACCCGCTGGACCACACGTGGCCGGACCAGCCCGCCGACACCGGGGTGATCCGGGTGGCGGGCGCGGAGTTGGTCGTGTCGGACTGCCTGACCGGCGCGGTCGGCCCGGGTGGCGAGTTCGCGGTCGGCGAGGCGATTCCGGTCCGGCGCGGCGACGAGGACTGGTCCTGGCTCGTGCTGCACGTCCTGGACCGGGCCCCGGGCGATCCGGGCGATCTGGTCGGAGCAGGTGCCGAGTTGGCCGTCGACGCCGACCGCCGGGCCGCGCTCGGCGCCGCACACACCTCGTGCCATCTGCTGGCGTTCGCGCTCAACGCGGTGCTCGCGCCGCGCTGGCGCAAGGAGGTACGCACCGACAGCCTCGGCCGCCCCGACTTCGACAACCTGGCGATCACCTCGTCCCGGATGGACGAGGGCGGCAGCCGCGACGATTACCGGATCGGCAAGTCGCTGCGCAAGAAGGGCTTCACCGCGGACGGCCTGGCCGAGGACCTGCCCGGCATCCGCGAGGAGGTCGAGGCGCTGCTCACCCAATGGCTGAAAACCGATGCCGAGGTGCGGATCGAGGTGCCCGGCCCGGCGCTCACCGCCCGTCGGGTGTGGCACTGCGGGCTGCCGGACGGCGACGCGCACATCCCGTGCGGCGGCTCGCACCTGGGTCGGCTCGGTGATCTGCGCGCCTTGGCGATCGAATTGACCATGGACGAGGACGGTGCACTCGTCGCGCTGACCCGGCCCGAACGCGCCTGACACCCGCCCGAGGACTTGCGCATCGCACCGGCGGGAACCGGTCCCACGATGTGGACGTTACCTTCGAAAGGAATTCTCTTTACCTAACCATGACCTGGTCGGGGGACTTCCGATGTCCGCCGTCACCCGTTCCAGGAGGCTCGCGCCGTGAACACCATCGCCCTGGGTCCATCGTTCCTGGACCCGGACAAGCTGATCTCCACGTTCGGCCTGATCGGCATTCTGGTGATCGTCTTCGCCGAGTCGGGGCTGCTGATCGGCTTCTTCCTGCCGGGCGACTCGCTGCTGTTCACCACCGGCCTGCTGGTCTCGGACGGCAAGTACATCTCGCAGCCGCTGTGGCTGGTGTGCCTGTTGTTGTGGATCGCGGCGGTGCTGGGCGACCAGGTCGGTTTCCTGTTCGGTCGCAAGGTCGGGCCGTCCCTGTTCAACCGGCCCGACTCGCGGTTCTTCAAGCGCGAGAACGTGGAGAAGGCGCACGAGTTCTTCGAGAAGTACGGACCGCGCTCGATCGTGCTGGCCCGGTTCGTGCCGATCGTGCGCACCTTCACCCCGATCGTCGCGGGCGTCGCCCGGATGAGGTACCGCACGTTCGTGGTCTACAACGTGGTCGGCGGGTTCCTGTGGGCGTGCGGGGTCACCCTGCTCGGCCACTCGCTGGGACAGGTGCGATTCGTCCGGGACAACATCGAGTTCATCCTGGTCGCGATCGTGCTGATCTCGGTGATCCCGGTCGCGATCGAACTCCTGCGCGCCCGCTCGGCGTCGCGCAAGCGGGCAGCGCGGGACCGGGCGGAGTCGGCCCCGGGGCGGGGCCGAAACCGCGCGAGCGACGACCGGCCGTGACGCGGAACCGGGTCACCGGCGCCGAGCCGTACGGGTTGGTGCCGGCCGCCAATAGAGTTCACGCCATGCGCGCTCAACTTCTGGCCCGGGCAACCCTGCCGTCCCTGTGGAGTCTCGACCGCATTCCCGGTGCGGCGGCCTGGCTCGCGCACGGTGTGGACGGCTCGCTCGTCGTGCTCGACGACTCGCTGAGCACCGTGCGCCAGGTGCGACTGCCCGAGGACTGGCGGGGCGGCCACTCGGTCACCCCCGACCTCGGGCACTTCGTCGCCTCGGCACCCGATCGCGTGGTGGTACTGGATGCGGAGGGGCGCGAGGTGTGGGCCCACCCGCACCCGCCGTGGGAGTCCGAGGAGGCCGGCTCCTGTGCGGTCACCTCGGCCGGGATCTGGGCGGTGGTGCGCACCGCCGAGGGCGACCGGTGTGTGCTGCTGGACGGCGCGGACGGCACCCCGCTGACGGCGTGGCCGCTGCACCCGGCCACCGTCGGCTCCGAACTGCTTCCGCATCCCGACGGCGGGCACGTGGGCCTGGCCGCTTCGCACGCCGACGACGCCTACCGGGTCTTCGTGCTCGGCACGGACGCCCCGGACCGGGTCGCCGAGGTGCCGCCGGGGGAGAGCCGGGTGCTCACCGACATCCACGGCTCCGGTCGGATGATGCTGACCACGCCGATCGAGGCCGGACCGCTCGCGCTGGTGCGCTACCCGGACGGCGCGGTGATAGCGGCCCGGCCGGGGGAGCAGGTCTTCCCGGACCCGGACGAGGTGTTCGACATCTACGCCGGTTTCGTGCGCCGGGACCTGGTGCTCGCGGCCTCCTCGGGCGAGCGGCACGTGCTGTTCTCGGTGCCGGACCTGCGGGCGATCGCCGAGGTCGAGTACCCCGAGGACGCGCCACGCGAATGGCTCGTGGTGCGCGGCGACGGTGTCTGGCTGACCGCCGACTCGGAGTCGGGCACGGTGTGCATGTGGTCCCTGGAGCAGCCGGCGGCGACCGGCTGACCCGTTCGCGGGGCCGATCGGGCGCCCGGGTCTCCGCGACCGACGCGGGCCCGGGAACGGACCGATGTTCGACGGTGATCCCAGGGAAATGAGCCCATTAGCGGGAAATATGTAGCTTTTGGTGCATTTATGATCACCGCTCGCTGACACCATGCTCTACATGGGCACCCCGGACTTCCACGCCCGCCCCTCCTGACCGTGCCCACGATTGCTCGGTCGACCGACCGCCACGACGAGAAACGCCGGTCGCCGGCAGCCACCCGGCCGGGTGGCCGCCGGCGACCGGCGTTCACGCGAGGGATCGGCGGGTCAGTGGTGACCCTGCTCGGTGAGCCGCTTGCGCGAGGCCTCGACCTCGGCCTCGGCCTCGTCGCGGCCGACCCAGTTGGCGCCCTCGACCGACTTGCCCGGCTCCAGGTCCTTGTAGACCTCGAAGAAGTGCTGGATCTCCAGCCGGTCGAACTCCGAGACGTGGTGGATGTCACGCAGGTGCTCCACGCGCGGGTCCGTGGCCGGCACGCACAGGACCTTGTCGTCGCCGCCGGCCTCGTCCGTCATCCGGAACATGCCGATTGCGCGGCATCGGACCTGGACGCCCGGGAAGGTCGGCTCGTCCAGCAGCACCAGCGCGTCCAGCGGGTCACCGTCCTCACCGAGGGTGTCCTCGATGAAGCCGTAGTCCGCCGGGTAGCGCGTCGACGTGAACAACATCCGGTCGAGCCGGATGCGGCCCGTCTCGTGGTCCACCTCGTACTTGTTGCGCGATCCCCGGGGGATCTCGATGGTGACGTCGAACTCCAAGGCTCCTCCATAGTGCTGCGCCGGGACCGTTGCCGGGACCGTTAGGGTCGTTCTGTCCGCGAGGCCGAACCCGGCACAGGTCCCGGACAGAACCTGATCTGATCTCAGTGTCTCGCATGGCCGGTGGTCCGGCGGAAGGGGATGGTCTCGCGTGGCCGGCACAAGGAGCAAAGCGATCGCCGCGGCCCTGGCGGCGATCGTGCTGGCCGTGCTCACCACGCTCGTGCACGGGTCGTGGAAGGGCGAGCCCCTGGCCGCCCGAGCCGATGAGCAGACCAAGCGGGTCGCGAGCGCGCAGCCGGTGCTCGCGCCGGTTTCCGGGGATCCCGCCGGCACGACCCCGACCGAGGCCGGCATCCGGGCCGCGCTGGATCCGCTGACCAAGGCCACCGCGCTCGGCGCCCCGCCCGCGGTCGCCGTCGTCGACGCGCTGACCGGGAAAGCGCTGTACGGCGCCAACCAGGATCGGGCGGCCACCCCCGCGTCCACCACGAAGATCACCACGGCGGTGGCCGCGCTCACCGCCCCGGGTCCGAGTCACCGGATCGCGACCCGCGTGGTGCCGGGCGCGACGCCGGGCACCATCGTGCTGGTCGGCGGCGGAGACCCGACGCTGACCGCGCTCGACGGCAAGCAGTACGGCAGCGCCTACCAGCCCGCCCGGCTGTCCGACCTGGCCGCGGCGACCGCGACCGCGCTCAAGGCCACCGGCACCACGCAGGTCAAGCTGCAGTACGACACCACCCTGTACACCGGCCCGGCCCTGCACGTGATCGGCGTCAACGAGAACATCGCCCCGGTGGTGTCGCTGATGGCCGACGAGGGCCGGGTGGACCCGATGGTGGTGGGCAAGGAGAGCAACCGGGTGCAGTCCCCGGGCATCGACGCCGCACGGAAGTTCGCGGGGCTGCTCAAGACCTCGGGCATCGCCGTCGACGGCACGCCCGCCCCGGGTACCGCGCCCGCCGGCGGCGCGCCCGAACTCGCCTCGGTACAGTCCCCGCCGATGTCCGCGATGGTCGAGCAGATGTTGACGGTCAGCGACAACGATCTGGCCGAGGCCCTGCTGCGGCAGGTCGCGATCGCCAACGGACAACCCGCGAGCTTCCAGGGTGGCACCGTCGCGGCGCGCAAGGTCCTGGAGGGCCTGGGCGTGACCTACGGGACGTCCAACCTCAAGGACGGCAGCGGCCTGGACAAGGAAAACCGGCTCACCCCGCAGACGCTCGTGCAAACCCTTGCGGTGGCCGCGTCCGAGCCGCACCCCGAACTGCGCTGGGCACTCTCCGGCCTGCCGATCGCGGGCTTCACCGGCACCCTGACCGACCGGTACGGTCCGAACAGCGGCTCCGCCGACGCGGCCGGCGTGGTCCGGGCCAAGACCGGCTCGTTGACCGGGGTCAGCACACTGGCCGGCCTGGTCCGGGACCGGGACGGCCGGCTGCTCGCGTTCGCGATACTGGCCGACAAGTTCACCGGCGACCCCGACCCGGCCCGCGCGGCGATCGACCGGATGGCCGCCGCGCTGGCCGACTGCGGCTGCACCAGCGGCTGACGCGGGTGGCGGGTGGCGGCCGATCCGGCCCGCCCGCCCACAAAACCCGATTCCGATGAAGTCGTGGACCCCGGTTCCTCTTTCGGGGACCCATGGAGCACGTACCGTGGCCGTATGACGAGCGGCAACGGTGCGGACATGATCGATTGGGACCTGGCCGTGGCGACGGCGAACCGGCTCGTGCGGCCGGGACCCGACGTCGGACGGGACGAGGCGCGGGCGGTCGTGGCGGAGCTGCGCGCGCACGCCAAGACGTCCGAGGGACACGTACGGGCGTTCACGGGACTCGATTCGGGCGACAACGACACCCCGGTCCTGGTGGTGGACCGACCGGGCTGGGCCCGGGCCAACGTGCAGGGCTTCCGGCACGTGCTGCGACCGCTCCTGGACAAGGTCGAACAGCGCCGCGAGAGCGTGCCTGGCGGTATCGCCCTGGGCACCGTGGGCGGCAAGGTGACCGGCCTGGAACTGGGCACCCTGCTCGCGTTCCTGTCCTCGCGCGTGCTCGGCCAGTACGAGACCTTCGCGCCGCAGGCCCCGGGCGCGAGCGGGCGCGGCCCCGGGCGCCTGCTCCTGGTCGCCCCGAACATCGTCCAGGTCGAGCGCGAGCTCGGCGTGGACCCGCACGACTTCCGGCTGTGGGTGTGCCTGCACGAGGAGACCCACCGGACCCAGTTCACCGCCGTGCCGTGGTTGCGTGACCACCTGGAGCAGGAGATCCACGGCTTCCTCGGGCAGACCGAGGTCGACCCCTCCGCGGTGCTCGGCCGGCTGCGCGAGGCGGTCTCCACGTTCGCGGGCGCGCGCCGCGGCGGCGCCGACGGCGACGGCGAGGGCGGCTCGCTGGTCGAACTCGTCCAGACACCCGAGCAGCGCGAGATCCTGGGCCGGATCACCGCGGTGATGTCGCTCCTGGAGGGGCACGCCGACTTCGTGATGGACGGGGTCGGGCCGCAGGTCATCCCGACCGTGACGGAGATCCGGGAGAAGTTCGCCGAGCGGCGCGCCCAGGGCACCGGGCGCTTCGACCAGGTGCTGCGCAAGCTGCTCGGCATGGACGCGAAGCTGCGTCAGTACCGCGACGGCGAACGATTCGTGCGCGAGGTGGTCGACCGGGTCGGCATGGACGGCTTCAACCGGGTGTGGACCTCGCCGAACACGTTGCCCACCAAGGCCGAGGTGGCCGAGCCGGGCATGTGGGTGGATCGGGTGCACGGCAGGAACGGCGCCGCCGGCGCCGCGCCGACCAAGGGCCCCGCCGACCCCGCGTGAGTCGACGCACGACACCCGACGCGGCACCGCCTCGCGCCGCGGCGGGTCGGTGCCGGCGCGCCCGCGTCCTCATCCGGGCGACATCTCGTGGTGTCGGCCGCCCGGGGCGCTTCGGGTGACGTAGCGTGGGCAAACCAATTCTCTTCGGCACATCTCGCGGAGGCCGCGACCTCCGCGAACCGGCCGAACCGGACGTGCAAGGAGGTGTCGTCGAGCCGTGGGACCCCATCCCGCCGTGGCCGCCACCAGGCTGGCCGTCCGCAAGACACTGCGCGAGCTGCAATCGGGTGACCTCGTCCTGGTGGCCTGCAGTGGTGGCGCGGACTCGTTGGCGCTCGCTGCGGCCACCGCGTTCGAGGCCCCCCGCGCGGGTCTGCGCGCCGGAGCCATCACCGTCGACCACGGCCTCCAGGCGGGTTCCACCCGCCGCGCCGTGGACCTGGTCGCCCGACTGCGCGATTTGGGCCTGGGCCCGGTCGAGGCGCTCGGCGTCACCGTCGGCACCCGGGGCGGCCCCGAGGGCGCCGCGCGGCTGGCCCGATACAACGCCCTGGACACCGCCGCGAAGACGCACGGCGCCGCGCTCGTGCTGCTCGGGCACACCCTCGAGGACCAGGCCGAGACCGTGCTCCTCGGGCTCGCCCGCGGCTCCGGCGCCCGATCGCTCGCCGGCATGCCGCCGCTGACCGGCCACTACCAGCGCCCGTTCCTGGAGTTGGGCCGCGACATCACCCGGCAGGCGTGCGTCGCGCAGGACCTGCTTCCCTGGGAGGACCCGCACAACGCCGACCCCGCCTACACCCGGGCGCGGGTGCGCCACGAGGTGCTCCCGGTGCTGGAGAAGGCGCTCGGCCCCGGGGTGTCCGAGGCGCTGGCCCGCACCGCGCGCCTGTTCCGCGACGATGCCGAGGCTCTCGACCAGTGGGCCGACCGCGCCCAGGCGGATGTCACGCACGACGACGGCGAGCTCGAGGTCGCCGGGTTGGCCGAGTTGCCCGCCGCGGTCCGCCGCCGGGTTCTGCGCCGCACGGCGGTCGGCGCGGGCAGCCCCTCCGGTGCGCTGTTCGCCCGGCACGTGGAGGCGGTGGAGAAGCTGGTCATCTCCTGGCACGGCCAGGGGCCCATCCACCTGCCCGGGGGCGTCGAGATACGCAGACGGTGTGGCAGGCTTCTCTTTCACCGGCCGGCTCAATCCTGACCGGTGACCGCGGGGCTCAGTCGAAAACTTCGTAGTAAGGCATGTGGTGGACGAGAAGGACATGGGCGCCGACCTCGAAAGGGTCCTCGTCACGCAGGAGGAGATCGAGGCGAAGCTCGTCGAGCTCGCCGAACGGATCGACGAGGACTACCGGGGTCAGGACCTGCTCCTCGTCGGCGTGCTCAAGGGCGCCGTCATGGTCATGGCCGACCTCGCCCGGGCGGTGCACTCGCCGGTCAAGATGGACTGGATGGCGGTGTCCTCCTACGGCTCCGGCACCAAGTCCTCGGGCGTCGTGCGCATCCTCAAGGACCTCGACGCGGACATCGCCGGTCGGCACGTCCTGGTCGTCGAGGACATCATCGACTCGGGTCTGACCCTGTCGTGGATGCTCGCCAACCTCACCTCGCGGGGTCCCGCCTCGCTCGAGGTGTGCGCGTTCTTCCGCAAGCCGGAGGCCGCCAAGGTCGACATCCCGGTCAAGTACGTGGGCTTCGACATCCCCAACGAGTTCGTGGTGGGCTATGGCCTCGACTACGCCGAGCGCTACCGCAACCTGCCCTTCGTGGGCACACTGGCCGAGCATGTATACGGTGGTTCGAAGCCGACCTGACCCGCTCGGGCGCATGGATGACGGCTTCGGGTTTGCGTGATCGACAACCTGTAACAGCATCCGGGAACAAGGGGAACGTTTCCCCTCGTTGGAGGGTGCGTCGGGGGTCGGTGCACGAAGGCGCGCAATGTGAGTGAACGCGCGGCGCGTTGACGTGCGGACGCCCGGTGTACCGTCTAACGCAGTGACATCCGATCAGCACGGGCGACCGTGCCGGGCGATACCGGACAGGCAACGTACCCGGGGGCCATAAGGCGTCCGGGTCAAAAGTCGGCAGGAGGGACGGGGCGTCTGCTGCCCCGCATCGATGGACGTCAAGCGCTATTTCCGCGGGCCGGTCATGTGGATCGCGCTGGCCGTCATTGCTGTGATCCTCCTGATGCAGCTCGTCTCCTCTTCGAGCGGCTTCAAGGGCGTCGACACCGGCAAGGCGATCCAGGCGATCCAAAACGACCAGGTCAAGTCAGCCAAGCTCATCGGCGGTAACGACCAGTCACTCGAGCTCACCCTGATCGACGGGGTGAAGATCGACAAGCACAACAAGATCAAGACCTCGTACATCGACGAGCAGGGCGTGGAGATCCAGCGCCTGCTGCAGTCCAAGTACGAGCAGGGCAAGATCCAGGACTCCTACACGGTCAAGCTCAGCAAGCAGAGCACGATCGTCAGCATCCTGTTCTCCCTGCTGCCGTTCGTGCTCATCGTCGTGGTCTTCCTGTTCCTGATGAATCAGATGCAGGGCGGCGGCTCCCGGGTCATGAACTTCGGGAAGTCCAAGGCCAAGCTGATCTCCAAGGACACGCCGAAGACGACCTTCTCCGATGTGGCCGGCGCGGACGAGGCGGTCGAGGAGCTCCACGAGATCAAGGAGTTCCTCCAGGAGCCCGCCAAGTTCCAGGCGGTCGGCGCGAAGATCCCCAAGGGTGTGCTGCTGTACGGCCCGCCCGGAACCGGCAAGACGCTGCTCGCTCGCGCGGTCGCGGGTGAGGCCGGCGTGCCGTTCTACTCGATCTCCGGTTCCGACTTCGTCGAGATGTTCGTCGGTGTCGGTGCCTCCCGAGTGCGCGACCTGTTCGAGCAGGCCAAGGCCAACGCGCCGGCGATCGTCTTCGTCGACGAGATCGACGCGGTCGGCCGACACCGCGGCGCGGGCATGGGCGGCGGTCACGACGAACGCGAGCAGACGCTCAACCAGCTCCTGGTCGAGATGGACGGCTTCGACGTCAAGGGCGGCGTGATCCTGATCGCCGCGACCAACCGGCCGGACATCCTGGACCCGGCGCTGCTGCGCCCGGGCCGCTTCGACCGGCAGATCGCGGTCGACCGACCCGACATGCAGGGCCGCTGGGACATCCTCAAGGTGCATGCCAAGGGCAAGCCGGTCACCGAGGACATCGACCTCAAGGCGGTCGCCCGGCGTACCCCCGGGTTCACCGGCGCCGACCTGGCGAACGTGCTCAACGAGGCCGCACTGCTGACCGCCCGCTCGGACGCCAAGCTGATCGACGCGAAGTCGATGGACGAGGCGATCGACCGGGTCGTGGCCGGGCCGCAGAAGCGCACCCGGATCATGAGCGACAAGGAAAAGAAGATCACCGCGTACCACGAGGGCGGCCACGCCCTGGTGGCGCACGCGTTGCCGAACACCGACCCGGTGCACAAGATCACGATCCTGTCCCGCGGTCGCGCGCTCGGCTACACGATGGTCCTGCCCGAAGAGGACAAGTACTCCACCACGCGCAACGAGATGCTCGACCAGCTCGCCTACATGATGGGCGGGCGCGCGGCGGAGGAACTGGTCTTCCACGACCCGACCACGGGCGCCTCGAACGACATCGAGAAGGCCACCGGTCTGGCTCGTTCGATGGTCACGCAGTACGGCATGACCGAGCGCCTGGGTGCGATCAAGTTCGGCAACGACGGTGCCGAGCCCTTCCTGGGTCGTGAAATGGGTCACCAGCGCGACTACTCCGAAGAGGTCGCGGCTATCGTCGACGAAGAGGTCAAGAGGTTCATCGAGACCGCCCACAACGAAGCGTGGGAGATTCTCGTCGAGAACCGTGACGTGCTGGACAATCTGGTGCTGGAGCTGTTGGAGAAGGAGACCCTGGACAAGGCCCAGGTCGCCGAGATCTTCGCTCCGGTCACCAAGCGCCCGGCCCGTCCCGCGTGGACGGGTTCGAGTCGGCGTCAGCCGTCCAGCCGTCCCCCCGTGATGACGCCGCGCGAGCTCACGCTCTCCGGCGGCGGCAGCGACAATGGGATTCTCAACGGTGGCTCGACCTCTACGACGGGCACCACGACGGGGTCCGGTGGGGCGGTAGCGCACCCCGAGCCGCCGTCCGATTCTCCGGAGAACTGAACGTGACGATCGACCCGGTCACCTTCGACGGTCGTGCCGTGGGTGAGTTCGACCAGGACCGCGCCGAGCGCGCGGTTCGGGAGCTGTTGCTCGCGGTCGGGGAGAACCCCGACCGCGAGGGTCTCAAGGACACCCCGGCCCGGGTGGCCAGGTCGTATCAGGAGATCTTCGCGGGGCTGCGGCAGGATCCCGAGGACGTGCTCACCACGACCTTCGACCTCGGCCACGACGAGATGGTCCTGGTCAAGGACATCGAGGTCTACAGCACGTGCGAGCACCACCTCGTGACCTTCCACGGGGTGGCGCACGTGGGGTACATCCCGTCGGAGGACGGTCAGATCACCGGCCTGTCCAAGCTCGCGCGCCTGGTGGACGTGTATGCCAAGCGTCCGCAGGTGCAGGAGCGGCTGACCACCCAGATCGCCGACGCGCTGGTGAACATCCTGCGCCCGCGCGGGGTGATCGTGGTGGTCGAGTGCGAGCACCTGTGCATGACCATGCGCGGCATACGGAAGCCGGGTGCCCGCACCCTCACCTCCGCCGTGCGCGGCCAGTTGCTGAACGCGGCCACGCGGGCCGAGGCGATGAGCCTGATCCTGAGCCGGTAGCGGCTGCACAGCGCACGGTCGCGGGTCGGCGAGGCGCCGATAACAAGTCGCGACGCAGTACTTGGGGGTTGACCGGGCAGCGCCCGGTCAACCCCTACTCTGTTCCCCATGACAGCGACGACCGGCCCGCGACATCGGGCTCCCGACCGCCCGCCACGGGTGCGCGGCCTGCCCGAGTTCGGCCGGTGCGCGGTCATGGGCGTGGTCAATGTGACCCCCGATTCGTTCTCCGACGGCGGCCTGTGGTTCGACTCGAAGGCCGCGATCACGCGCGGGCTCGCGCTGCTCGACCAGGGAGCCGATCTGATCGACGTGGGCGGCGAGTCGACCCGGCCGGGGGCCGGTCGGGTGGATGTGGACGAGGAACTTCGCCGGGTCGTCCCGGTGGTGCGCGAACTGGCCTCGGCCGGTGCGGTGGTCAGCGTGGACACCACCCGGGTCGAGGTCGCGAGCGCCGCCGTCGAGGCCGGCGCCCGCCTGGTCAACGACGTCAGCGGCGGGCTCGCGGATCCGGCGATGGCCGCGTACGTGGCCGACAGCGGGGTGCCCGTGGTGGTCATGCACTGGCGTGGGCACTCGCGCGGGATGCAGGAGCGCGCGGTCTACGCCGACGTGGTCGCCGAGGTGCGCACCGAGTTGGCCGAGCGGATGGAGAAGGTGATCGCGGCCGGCGTCCGTCCGGAGGCGATCGTGCTCGACCCGGGCCTGGGCTTCGCCAAGACGGCCGCGCACAACTGGCCGCTGCTCGCCCACCTGGACGCGCTGCACGAGCTCGGTCGTCCGCTGCTCGTGGCCGCGTCCCGCAAGACCTTCCTGGGGCGGCTGCTCGCCGCCGAGGACGGCACACTGCGTCCGCCCCGCGGACGCGACGATGCGACGGCCGCGGTCTCCGCGCTGGCCGCCGCCGCGGGCGCGTGGGCCGTCCGTGTGCACGAGGTGCCCGCTTCGCTCGACGCGGTCAAGGTGGCGGCTGCCTGGCAGGAGGCCCGATGAACCCGATTGACGACCAGACGTCGCCCGAGGCGGACGCGGTACGCGAGGTCAACCTCGCGCTGTGGACGGCCGTCGAGGAGGGCGACATCGACGCCCTCGGCGCGATCTGGGCCGACGGCGCCGACGCGCCCAGCGTGACGTGCGTGCATCCGGGCTGGCCCGCGCTGCACGGACGCGCGGAGATCCTGCGCTCGTACGCGCTGATCATGGCCAACACCGCGTATGTGCAGTTCTTCCTGACCGACGTCGAGGTCAAGCTCGCCGGCGAGGTCGCGGTGTTGTCCTGTACGGCGAACATGTTGACCGGGATGGCCGAGGAGGACGGCGGCGACGAGGCCGGGTTCGCGGGCGGTCGAGCGGTGGTCACCAACGTCTTCCGGCGCACTCCCTCGGGATGGCGGTTGTGGCTGCACCACGCGTCGCCGGTGATGGCGGAGGTCGACGCCGAAGAGGAGATCTGACCGATCCCGACCGCTTCGATGCGTCGTTCGGGTGCCTTCGAGGCACCCGGCCGAGCGAACCTGTCGGGATCGCTGGGTACATTCGTACCGCACAGAGGTGGTCCGGCCGTCGGCGCGACCGCCCCTCGACGGGTCGACAACCGACCGGTCGGGGTGCGCAGTGATGGGATAGCGCCGAGGAGGCGACTGATGCTGGACCGCGTCTCGCTGCGGGGATTGAAGGCCCGCGGCAACCATGGAGTGTTCGCGAAGGAACGCGAGGAAGGCCAGACCTTCGTCGTGGACGTCGTGCTCGGGGTGGACACCCGTCCGGCCGCGCGGTCCGACGACCTCACCCTCACGGTGCACTACGGCGAGGTCGCCGAGGACGTGGTCGGCGTCGTCCAGGGCGACCCGGTCGATCTGATCGAGACGCTCGCGCAGCGGATCGCCGACGTGTGCCTGGCCCGCCCGCTCGTGCAGGAGGTGGAAGTGATCGTGCACAAGCCCGACGCCCCGATCACCGTCCCGTTCGACGACGTGACGGTGACCATCGTGCGGGGGCGGGACCGATGACCGACACGACCCGCGAACCGGTCCCGGAGCAGCCCGCCGAGACCACCGCCCAGCGTGCGCTGTTGACCTGGAGCCGGGTCGTGCTCGCGCTCGGCAGCAACCTGGGCAACCGCCTGGAGACCCTTCAGGGCGCCATCGACGAGATCGCCGACACCCCGGGCGTGAGCCTGCTGCGGGTGTCCCCGGTCTACGAGACCGATCCGGTGGGCGGCCCCGAGCAGGGCAGCTACTTCAACGCGGTGGTCGAGGTGCGCACGCTGCTCACCCCGGATCTGATCCTGGAGCGCGGCAACTCGATCGAGGAGGCGTTCCAACGGGTCCGGGTCGAGCGCTGGGGACCGCGCACACTGGACGTGGACGTGATCTGGTTCGAGCACGTGGTGCAGGACGACCCGCATCTGACCCTGCCGCATCCGCGCGTGCACGAGCGTTCCTTCGTGCTCGCGCCGTGGCACGACATCGACCCCGAGGCGGAGGTACCGGGCCACGGCCGGGTCGCCGACCTGCTCGCGCAGGTGGGCCTCGACGGGGTGCATCGCCGTGACGACCTGGAGTTGACCGCAGACCGATGAAGCCCACGCGCCCGCTCCTCCTGCTCGCCCTCGCGCTGGGGGCGGGCGGCATCGCGTATGCCGGAATCGACCTGTGGGATTCGCGCGGCACGCCGCCCGTGGTCCCGATCCTGGCTCCGATCGTGCTGCTGTGCCTGGCCGCGATCGCGCTGGCGATGGCGCTGTCGCTGCGTTCGCGGCTCAAGGCACAGCGCGAGCGGCGGCCGACCGCGCGCCCGGTGGATCCGCTGGTCGCCGCACGGGCGGTGGTCTTCGCCAAGGCCGGTTCGCTGGTCGGCGCGCTGGTGGTGGGTCTGTACGGCGGCTACGCGCTCTACCTGACCGGCTTCCTGGAGGTCACCGAGCGCTCGGCCCAGGCCCTGCGCTGCGCCTTCGCCGTGGGCGCGGGCGTGCTGCTGGTCGGCGGATGCCTGTTCCTGGAACGGATACTGCGCGTTCCCGAGGATCCCGAGGACAAGTGAATCCGGCCGGCCCGGCGGTCGAGGACAAGACCTCGGCCGAAGGCCGGGTCGTCACCCCTCGATGGTGTCCAGCACGACCTCGGCCAACGGGATGTCCAACTCCTCCGCGCCGATGGACCGCCGCAGGGCCTCATGCAGCCGCGCCGGCGTGAGTACGCCCACGAACCGGTCCCCGTCCACGACGGCGATCCACCCGGCGTCGTGTTGGAGCATCTCGCCGAACGCCTGCTTGAGCGAAGCGCGCACCGGCACCCATGCCTCCATCCGCCGGGCCCGGTCGCGCACCGTACCGTCGGCCGGGCGGTCGTTCACCCACCCGTGCAGGTTGCCCTCGTCGTCGAGCACCACAGCCCAGCGCGAACCGGCCGCGCGCAGCTTTGCGAGCGCCTCCGGCATCGGGTCGTCCAGGTGCACGACCGGCGGCAGTTCGAGGTCGTCGGGGGTGATCTCGGTCACCGACAGGCGCTTGAGACCGCGATCCGCACCGACGAAGTCGGCGACGTAGTCGGTGGCGGGTGCGCCGAGCACGCTGGAGGGTGTGTCGAACTGCTCGATGTGGCCACCCATCGAGAAGACCGCCATCCGGTCGCCGAGCCGGACCGCCTCCTCGATGTCGTGCGTGACGAACAGGATCGTCTTCTTCAACTCGCCCTGGAGCCGCAGGAATTCGGTCTGCAGGTGCTCGCGCACCACCGGGTCCACCGCGCCGAACGGCTCGTCCATCAGCAGCACGGGCGGGTCCGCGGCGAGTGCGCGGGCCACGCCGACCCGCTGGCGCTGACCACCGGAGAGCTGGTGCGGGTAGCGGTCGCCGAGCTTGGCCGGATCCAGGCCGACCAGCTCCAGGAGTTCGACGCCGCGCGCCTGGGCCTTTTTGCGGTCCCAGCCCAGCAGGCTCGGCACGGTGACGGTGTTCTCCAGCACGGTGCGATGCGGGAACAGGCCGCCGGACTGGATGACGTAGCCCATCCGCCGGCGCAGCTTGACCGGGTCGGCCCGGGTGATGTCCTCGTCGTCCAGGAAGATCTGCCCGGACGTGGGCTCGATCAGCCGATTGACCATCTTCATCGTGGTGGTCTTGCCGCAGCCGGAGGGGCCGACCAGGGTGACCAGCTCGCCCGTGGCGACCTCCAGGGACAGTTCCGCGACCGCCTCGGTCCCGTCGGGGTACCGCTTGGTGACGCGGTCGAGCCGGATCATGTGGACCCTCCGGGGGCATGGCAGGCAGTCGTGGCAGGTGTCCGGAGACCCGGATGATTCCCGGCCCCCAGGGATGGCAACGTACCCGGGCGGTCCCGCTCACACACCGGGTGTGTCCGCCGTCACGGGAATGCTCGTTCGACCGCTGGGGTAGGGTCCGCCCGTGATTGTGGCCTCCGGTGACTGCCTGAAGCGCAACTCGTGGGTCTGCGGGAAGTACTTCGACGAGTACTCCGGGGAGATCACCACCGCGTTGCGCGAACACATCTACCTGACCGTCGTCTCGGTGGCGATCGGTCTGCTCGTCGCGTTCCCGATGGCCCTCGCGGCCCGGCGTTGGCGACTGACCGGGAGCGTGCTGCTCGGCTCGACCACGATCCTGTACACGATTCCCTCACTGGCGATGTTCGCCATCCTGCAGCCGTTCACGGGCCTGACCGAAACGACGGTGATCATCGGCCTGGTGCTGTACTCGCTGACCATCCTGGTGCGGAACATGCTGGCCGGTCTGCAATCGGTGCCGCCGGATGTGGTGGAGGCGGCGAAGGGGATGGGCTACGGGCCCGGACGGTTGTTGTTCCAGGTCGAACTCCCGCTCGCGCTGCCCGCGATCATGGCGGGCGTCCGGGTCGCCACAGTGTCCACCGTCGCGCTCACCACGGTCGGCGCGATCGTCGG
Organism: Embleya sp. NPDC005575; assembly: GCF_040605455.1. Taxonomy (NCBI): domain Bacteria; kingdom Bacillati; phylum Actinomycetota; class Actinomycetes; order Kitasatosporales; family Streptomycetaceae; genus Embleya; species Embleya sp. NPDC005575. Next base: position 62,780 of record NZ_JBEXCV010000017.1, read on the forward strand.
CTCCGGCGGGTTGGGCAACCTGATCTATTCGGGCATCGACACGCTCTTCAAGGCGCAGGTGCTGACCGCGTCGGTGTTGTGCGTCGCGCTGGCGATCGTGGCCGACCTGCTGTTGCTCGGCGTACAAAGGCTGTTGACCCCGTGGGAGCGGGCCGGCGGACGCAAGCGGCGGCTGCCGTTCGTGTCCGCGCCCTCCGCCGAGGTCGACGTGCGAGCGGGGGCGGCGGCATGAACGTACTCGGCGACGCCTGGGATTGGTTGGCCGACGGCGCGAATTGGAGCGGCGAGAGCGGGGTGTGGAATCGGCTCACCGAGCACATCGTGCTCACCGTGGTGTGCGTGCTGATCGCGGTCGCGATCGCGCTGCCGATCGCGCTGTGGCTGGGCCATCTCGGAAAAGGCGGCGCGGCGGCGATCAACATCTCCAATATCGGGCGCGCGATCCCGACGTTCGCGGTGCTGGTGCTGCTCGGGCTGAGCCCGATCGGTATGGGCGACACCGCGACGATCATCGCGCTCGTGTTGTTCGCCATCCCACCGGTCCTCACCAACGCGTACGTCGGCATGCGCGGCGTGGACCGGGACGTGGTCGAGGCGTCGCGCGGAATGGGCATGACGGGCGGCCAGATGTTGTTCCGCGTCGAGCTGCCGCTTGCACTTCCGTTGATCATGACGGGAATTCGAACGTGTGCCGTTCAGGTTGTTGCCACGGCAACACTCGCGGCACTGGTCGCGGGGGGCGGTCTCGGGCGCATCGTCACGGCCGGTTTCGACCTGCAGGACAACGGTCAAGTGGTGGCGGGGGCAATCCTGGTGGCCGCGTTGGCTCTGGTGGTGGAAGGCCTGTTCGCGCTCGTGCAGCGGTTCACGGCCCGGAAACCGCGTGGCGGTGTGACCTCGTGAGAACGGAAAGGGCGGTGCATCGCATGCTTATGCGGCGCGGCAAGACGGGCATAACGGTCGGCGTGGCGGCAGGGTTGTCCCTGGTGTTCCTGGTGGGTGCGACGGGGTGTTCGTCCTCGGACGACGACAAGACGGTGGTCGGCTCGGCCGGATTCACCGAGTCCGAGATCCTGGCGCAGATGTACAAACAGTTGCTCGACAAGGGCGGGGTGAAGGCGAGCATCAAGACGGTCAAGAACCGTGAGCTCTACGAACCCGAGCTGGAGAAGGGCAAGATCGCGGTCGCGCCGGAGTACGCGGCGACGATGGCGGAATTCCTGAACCGAAAGAAGAACGGCCCGGATGCCGCACCGGTCGCCTCGCCGGACGTGACGGCCACGGTCGCCGCGCTGAACACGCTCGCCGGCCCGGCCGGGCTCAAGTCCGGCACGCCGTCGCAGGCGGTGGACCAGAACGCGTTCGCGGTGACCAAGGATTTCGCCGCGAAGAACAACCTGAAGACCCTCTCCGACCTGGGCAGGGCCGGTCTCGAGGTGAAGATCGCGGCGGGTGAGGAGTGCAAGACGCGCCCGTTCTGCGCCCCGGGTCTGGAGAAGGCGTACGGCATCAAGGTGAGCGGCGTGGACCCGCTCGGCGTCGGGACCACCGCCGCCAAGCAGGCGGTCAAGGACGGCAAGGACCAACTGGTCCTGACCACGTCCACCGATGCCACACTCGACCAGTTCGGCCTGGTCGTCCTCGCGGACGACAAGAAGCTGCAGAACGCCGACAACGTGATTCCGGTGGTCAATTCGGGCAAGGCCGACAAGATCCTGCCGCTGGTCGACAAGCTCGCACCGATCCTCACCACCGAGGACCTGACCGCGCTCAACAAGCAGGTCGACGAGGACCGCAAGAAGCCGGCCGACGTCGCCAAGGCCTACCTGAAGTCCAAGAACCTGATCTGACCCACAAATCGCCGGCCCGGGATCGAATCCCGGCAGGGACGGATTCTTTGCGGCCGACGCGACATTCCGGGTCTGCGGGTCGGTTCAATTCTTCACCCTCCGGGGCAACGCTCGGCGCCGGTCGGGCAGTTCAATAGCCCGGCCGGTGCGCGGGGCCAAATCGGCCCGGCCGGCGTTTGCGGCCACCCCAGCCAAGTCCTGCCCACGGAAAGCAAAAAACCCGCGCCCACGGCAACCCCTGCACCAAGGCGAACGCCGTATCGCGCTAACGTCTGGTGCATGCCACGTGGACGCCATCGCTCGGTCTCGACCGCCACACGCATATCCCTGCTTGCCGCCATATGCGCGCCGGCGCTCGTCGCCGTCGTTCTGGCGGTCGTCGCGGGAGGTGCGACCACACTTCGACTCGCCGTGCTGCTCGGTGTGTTCTCCGCCGCCGGCGCGATTGCGTGGGTGGTTCGCGGGAGTACCGCACACCACCGGCGGCAGGCCGAGGAGAGCATCGCCCGGCGTCGGGAGCGGGAGCGCATGGCCGAGGAACTGCGCGCCGCGATCGAGCGGGCCGACGGGCACGAACTCGCCGCGGTGCACGCCGGCGAACTGGCCGCGGCACACCTGGTGTCGCGTCCGCAGCGGCTGACCCCGGACCTGTTCGCGCGCGGCGCGGCGGTGTTGGACCTGCTGGACCGGCGGGCCGGCGAGGCGCGTCCCACGATTTCGTCCATCGTCCCGGCCGTACGCCGGCCGCCTGTGTCCGCGCCGGACCTGGTTCCGGCCTACGCGGCCTCGGTGTTCGGCCCGGCGGCGCGATCCGCGGCGCGGGGCGGGGCGGAGATTTCCACCGGGACCACGTCGGCCGAGGCGGCACCGGGTGCGCCGGCTCCTGCCGCCGGCCGCTCCGCTGTGCGAGCCGGGACCGAAACGACCGCCGTGGCGCCGGGCGCCCCGACCTCCGCTGCCGGCCGCTCGGTCGCACGGTCCGAGAGCGCGTCGACCGCCGTGGCGCCGGGTATCGCGGGTCCCGCCTCGGGGCGCCCGACCACGTCGAGCGGGGCGGCACCGACCGCCGCTTCGACGCCTGCGGCCGTGCGCTCCGCCGAGCAGGGCGGGTCCGAGGATGCCGGCGAGGCCGGACCGACCGCCGGGGCGCGTCCCGGCACGCCGATCGCGCCGTCCGCCGAGCTGAGCCGGAGCGTCGCCCTCCCGGCTGTCGGGGCCACCGCCGAGGTCGCGTCCGAAATCGCAGCGCCCGTCGCTTCCACCGCACCGGCGAAGACTCCCGCAGCCGCCTTCGACGCCCCGGCCGCCGTGCCCGACGCGCCTGCGCAGGCTGCCACCACGCCTGAGCCCGTTTCCTCGATCCCCGCTCCGGCCGAGGCGACCGCGCTCGGGTTCGAGACCGCCGAAGTCACCCGGATGGTGCGGGACAAGGTGCTGGAGGTGACCCGTCGGGTGGCCGGTTCCGGGGCCTCCGGGCGGTTCGACTTCTTCGCGCCGCGTGCCGCCCTCGCGGAGCCCGAGGCGACCGGCTTCCTTACCGACGAGCTGTTCGGCTCGGACGCGCACTACGACGCTCTCGTCGCGGGGCGCCCGCACGGGGACGAGATCGAGCCGGCCCGGGCGACGTCCGTCCCGGACGCGGCGGTGGACGACATCGAGGCCGATCGGCTCGCCGATCCGGTGCGTGCCGAGGGGGCGCCGGCCCGCGGGCCGGCGCCGGTGCACCGCGGGCACGGCGTACGGTTCGCGCCCAGCGAATCCGACCGGGTCCGTCCGGGTGTGCCGCGGCCCAAGCCGCTGCCGGTGGACCTCACCGCACACGACGACACCGAGGAGATCCCCCGGATCGACATCCGCAAGCACGCCTGACCCGGTCGGCGCCTCGCCCGACCGGCGTCCGAGGTGTCACTTGTCGATGTCGCCCACGACGAAGAAGAGCGACCCGAGGATCGCCACCATGTCCGCGATCAGGCACCCCGGCAGCAGTTCGGTCAGCACCTGCACGTTGTTGTAGGACGCCGAGCGCAGCTTGAGTCGCCACGGGGTCTTCTCGCCCCGGGAGACCAGGTAGTAGCCGTTCAGGCCGAGCGGGTTCTCGGTCCACGCGTAGGTGTGGCCCTCGGGCGCCTTGAGCACCTTCGGCAGTCGCAGATTCACCGGACCCTGCGGGAGCTCGTCGAGCCGGTCGCAGCACGCGTCGGCGAGGTCCAGGCTCACGTGCACCTGCTCCAGCAGGCACTCGAACCGGGCCAGGCAGTCGCCCTCCTCGCGGGTGACCACGCGCAGCACGTCGGCGAGCTCGCCGTAGGCCAGGTACGGCTCGTCCCGACGCAGGTCGAAGTCGACGCCCGAGGCCCGCGCGATCGGCCCGCTGACCCCGTACGCGGCCACCAGGGCCGGCGTCAGCACCCCCACGCCCCGGGTGCGGGCGCGGAAGATCTCGTTGCCCGAGACCAGGTCGTCCAGGCCCGCCAGCCGTGTGCGCACGGTTGCGACGGCGTGCCGAACCCGGCCGGTCCAGCCCGCCGGCAGATCCTCCTTGAGTCCGCCGACCCGGTTGAACATGAAGTGCATCCGGCCGCCGGAGATCTCCTCCATCACCGCCTGGATCTCCTCGCGCTCGCGGAACGCGTGGAAGATCGGCGTGATCGCACCCAGCTCCAACGGATACGAGCCCAGGAACATCAGATGGTTGAGCACCCGATTCAGCTCGGCGAGCAGGGTCCGCGCCCACACCGCGCGCTGCGGCACCTCCATGCCCAGCATGCGCTCCACCGCGAGCACCACGCCCAGCTCGTTCGCGAACGCGCTCAACCAGTCGTGCCGGTTCGCGAGCATCACGATCTGTCGGTAGTCGCGCACTTCGAAGAGCTTCTCCGCGCCGCGGTGCATATAGCCGACGATCGGCTCGGCGGAGATGATCCGCTCGCCGTCGAGCACGAGTCGCAGCCTCAGCACGCCGTGCGTGGAGGGGTGTTGGGGCCCGATGTTGAGCACCATGTCGGTCGTGTCGAGCTGGTCGGCGCCGATACCCACGCCCAAGGTCCTGGCGGTCATGGACCCTGAGTCTGCCAGTAGTCGTGTGCTCCTTCGCACCCTTGTATGCCCACCTGGGAAGGTTGCCCGTATGAAACCGGCCGATGACGCCCTGGCTCCGCCCGATCTCGACTGGCGGGCCGTTTCGGAACAGCTGTACCGGATGCGCCGTGCCCTGCTGCTCGCCGGCTGTGTGCTGCTCGCCGTGGTCGCCGGCGGTCTGCTCGGCCGGTTCGTGGCCTGGTGGGCGGGCGCGGTGGTGGTGCTCGCCTGCTCCGGGGTGGCTGCCTGGGGCCTGCCGGCGATCCGGCGCAACCAGCGCTCGTGGCGCTACGCGGAGCGGGCCGACGACCTGCTGATCGCGCACGGCGTGCTGTTTCGCCGGCTGGTGGTGGTGCCGTACGGGCGGATGCAGTTCGTGGACGTCGAGGCGGGCCCGCTGGAGCGCCGATTCGGCATCGCCAAGGTGACCCTGCACACCGCCTCGGCCTCCTCGGACGCGGTCGTGCGCGGCCTGCCGCCGGCCGAGGCCGCGCGGCTGCGCGACCGGCTCGCGGCGCTGGGCGAGGCCCGATCGGCGGGGCTGTGAGCGCCGGGGTCGAGCGGCCGGTCGAGGGCGCCGGCGAGCCGCGCCGGCTGCACCCGCTGACCCCGCCCGCCCGTGGCTGGGTGGTGATCGCCGCGTGTCTGGGCGTGGTCGTGCACAACATCAACTCCGGGTGGGCGACCCCGAGTCGGCTGTTGATCGGGCTCGGCGTGGTGGTGCCGCTCGCGTTCGGCTACGGATACGTGTCGTGGTGGTTCACCACGTTCCGGATCGAGGGCGACGACCTGCGGCTGGATTCGGGAGTGCTGTTCCGCCGGACCCGGCACGTGCGGCTGTCCCGACTCCAGGCGGTCGACATCGTCCGCCCGCTGGCCGCCCGGTTGTTCGGGCTCGCCGAGTTGCAGCTCCAGGTCGCCGGCGGAGACAAGGCCGAGGCGAGCCTGTCGTATCTGGGCGAGGCGGACGCGCAGAGGTTGCGCGCCGAGCTGCTCGCGCGCGCCGCGGGGGTGCGCCCGGACGTGGGGGAGGCGCCCGAGCAAACGCTGGTGTCGGTGCCGCTGTCGGCGGTGGTCGGCTCGGTGCTGCTCTCGGTCGGCACCTGGGCCGCGCTCGCGCCCAGTGTGGCGGTGGTGACCCTGGCCGTCGTCCTGCACGAACTCGCCTTCGTATTCGGGTCGGTGCCGCTTTTCCTGGCCGCGTGGCAGTTCACCGCCGGGCGGGTGATCCGCAATTTCGACTTCACCGTGGCCCGCTCGCCGGACGGCCTGCGGCTGCGGCACGGTCTGCTCGAACAGCGGCATCAGACGGTGCCGCCCGGTCGGGTCCAGGCGGTGCGGATCGTGCAGCCGTGGTTGTGGCGGCTGCGCGGTTGGGTCCGGGTCGAGATCAACGTGGCCGGCTACGGCGGCAAGGACGCCGACAACAAGGAGACGATCCTGCTGCCGGTCGCGCCGCGGGCGGTCGCCCACGGGCTGCTCGGGCAGATCCTGCCGGGCGTCGACATCGACGCGGTCCAGCTGATCCCGGCGCCGCGACGGGCCCGTTGGCACGATCCCGTCGGCTGGTCGGCATACGCCTACGGCGCGGATGCCGAGGTGTTCGTGGCCCGCAGCGGCCGATTCCATCGGGTGCTGGACGTGATCCCGCACGCGAAGGTGCAGAGCGTGCGGCGGACGCAGGGGCCGTGGGAGCGCCGGCTCGGCCTGGCCACCGTGCACCTGGACTCCACGCCGGGTCCGGTACACGTCAAGGCGGCCCGACGGGACGCGGCCGAGGCGCACACGATGGTCTCCGAACAGGCCGAACGCTCGCGTACCGGACGTCGCGAGGCGGGTGCGGAGCGTTGGATCGAACCCGCATCTGACAGTTCGTCAGGTTCCGCCTCTTCCCTCGGCGAGGACGCCGGTTAATATCTGACGCATCGTCATATTCGCAGGGAGGCAGCGATGAGTCAGGTCGAGTCGAAGGGTGGAGCCCCGCTCGCAGGGGTTCGCATCATCGAGTGTTCGATGCTGGGACCGGCCGCGATCACCTCGTCGCTGGTGGACCTGGGCGCCGAGGTGATCAAGATCGAGCCGCCGCAGGGTGACTACATCCGGGACATGACGTGGCCGATCGTGGAGGGCTCGTCACTGATGCACCTGCACGTCAACCGGGGCAAGAAGTCACTGGTCCTGGACCTGCGCAAGCCGGAGGCGATCGAGACCTTCAAAGCGTTGGTGAAGGACGCCGACGCGGTGATCGAGGCGATGCGGCCGGGCGGTCTGGCCCGGCGCGGGATCGGCTACGAGGACCTGAAGAAGATCAACCCCCGGATCGTGTTCTGCACGATCTCCGGCTACGGCGCCACCGGCCCGTACCGGGACATGCCCAGCCACGGCGTCGCCTACGACACCTGGGCCGGCGTGGTGAAGCCGGCGATCAACGAGGACGGCTTCCCGTACCTGCCCGAGCACGCCTCGATCGGCATCCATGCCGGCCCGATGTTCGGCGCGCTCGGCGTGCTCGCGGGCATCATCCGCGCCCGGGCCACCGGCGAGGGCAGCGTGATCGACATCGCCCAGTCGGACGCGGCCGCGTCGATGGACTGGCTGCGCAGCGAGACCTGGAAGGCGTACGAGCGCCCGGAGTCGGAGGTGACCGGCAACAAGTCGGACAACTACGAGCGGCGTGCGCCCGGTACCGGTGGCATGGAGCAGGGTGTCCGCTACCAGATCTACGCGACCAAGGACGATCGGCACGTGCTGTTCATGGCGTCCGAGCAGTCGTTGTGGAAGAACTTCTGCGAGGCGGTGGACCGCGCCGACCTGTTCGAGCGCTGGCCCGGCTCCAAGTACGCGGACCACGCGGTCGGCAACGTCGAGCTGCGCGGCATTCTGCGGGACATCTTCGCGACCCGGACCGCGCGCGAGTGGATCGAGTTCGGCAACGAGGCGAACACGCCGATCGCGCCGGTGAACACGCCGCAGACGATCGCCGAGGACCCGCAGTTCCAGCACCGGTTCCCGTGGATCGGGCAGGACCGGCTCGGTGCGGAGCAGTTGCCGTCGCCGATCAAGTTCGTCGGTGAGTCGCTTCCCGTGCCGGAGCGGGCGCCCACGGTAGGGCAGCACAGTGCGGATGTCCTGGCGGACTTGCTGGGGTACGACGAGGCCAGGATCGCCGAGTTGCGGGCGGCCGGCGTGCTTGGTGAGAGCTGACGGTGGCCTGATGTACCCGGCTGGGCCGGCGGGTCGGCCTCGTACGCCGGCCGGGCTGAGGTGGCTTGGGTTGGCTGGTGGCCTCGAACGCCGGCCGGGCCGGGTTGGCTGGTGCTTCGTGTGTCGGCCGGTTCGGGTGCCGGCCCGGCCGGGTGGGTCCGGGAGTGGGCGGCCGTGGGTGGGGTGGATCGGCCCGATCCACGGCCGCCCGCTTCAGGGGCGGAGTTGTTCGGGGACCGGCATTCGCATGCCCTGGGCCAGCCAATGGAAGTCGCCCAGGCCGCCGTGGGCGGTGAGTTCGCCGGCTTCGCCCGCGTCGCGCAAGCCGGCGAGGTAGCCGGCCGGGTCGGTGCGGGCCAGCTCGTAGGGCGGCCGGTGGCCGACCAGGCCCAAGGCGCGCAACGCGTGTCGCTGGGTGGTGAGGACCGTGTCCCGCGCCCCCGCCGCCTCGCCCGCCGCCGCCACCGCGTCCATCGCGACATGGCAGGTCACGTCGCAGGTGCCGTCCGGAACCGGCGGCACCTGCCGACCCTGCCGATACCCGGTGAGCGAGCCGTACGGCGGACGCCCGCCGGCGAGGTGCCCGTAGTCGATCGCCACCGCGACCCCCCGCTCCAGTCGCTCGATCGCGCGCCCCCAGGCGGCGTCCCGGGGCTCGCCGATCTCGGCCCGCGTGCCCGGCTCCGCGCCGACCAGCGGCCACCAGCGATCCAGCCAGCGCGCGTCCCGATCGCGGATGGGCGCGCCCAGCAGCTCCTCCCCGGTGCGCACGTCCACCTCGATCACCCGCGGTACGCCGTGCCCGTCCACCTCCGCGACGTCGGTGGGGACGTTGTCCAGCCACTCGTTGGCGATCAGCAGCGCGGCCCGGCCCGGCGGAATCTCCGACTCCCAGGCGATCGACGGCGGCAGCGCCTCCGGCCGGTCGGCGACATCCACGCCGATCAGCTCCAGGTGCGGCGCGATCCGGCACAGCGCGACCAGCAACTCGCCCCGCCCGGCGCCCACGTCCACGACGGTGTCCAGACCCGCGGCGCGCGCGAGGTCGGCCAGCGCGCGGGCGAACAGCGGGGAGGCGTGCACAGAAGTGCGGAAATGCCCGGCGGGGCCCTCGGCCCGGCGGTAGAAGCCCTCGGCTCCGTACAACGCCCGACGGGTGGCTTCCTTCCAGGTCAGCCGTCGTTCCATCGCATCCGACGGTACCGGCCCCCGATCGCCGCCGCGCGACCGAGGTCGGTCTGTACCGATCCGTCGGGAGTGCGGCCGAACGGATGTGCCCGTCTACCCTGCCTGTGTGCATCACCTGTACGCCTGGCTCCGTGGACGCCCCCTGCTCGTGGACGGAGCGTGGGCGCTGCTGCTGCTCATGTTCGGCCTGTTCGAGGTGATCATCGACCAGCCCGGTCCACCCGACATCCCGCATCTGATCGCGCTCGGCACGATGTCGATCGTGCTGTTGATCCGCCGGCGCAATCCCACCCATGCGCTGGTGGTCACCCTCGCGGTCGGGATCTTCCAACTCTTCGACGACATACCGCCCGGCCTGGAGGCGCTCGCGATGCCCGCGATCGCCTACAGCGCCGCCGCGTACAGCCCGCGCTGGGCCTCGCGCACGGCGCTCGTCGGCGGGGTGCTCGCGCCGATCGCGGCGATGGTGCGCTGGTGGGACAACCCGGATGTGCCGACCACCGGCACCGTCTTCTTCACGCTGTTGCTGATGGGTCCCTTCGTGATCGCGTGGGTGCTCGGCGATTCGATGCGTACCCGGCGGGCGTACTACGTCGAGTTGGAGGACCGGGCCGACCGGCTGGAGCGCGAGCGGGACCAGCAGGCGCAGATCGCCGCGGCGAGCGAGCGGGCCCGGATCGCGCGCGAGTTGCACGACGTGGTCGCGCACAACGTGTCGGTGATGGTGGTGCAGGCCGACGGCGCGGCGTACGCGCTGGACGGCGCGCCCGAGCTGACCCGCGAGGCGCTCGGCACGATCTCCGCCACCGGCCGCGAGGCGCTCGCCGAGATGCGCCGACTGCTGGGCGTGCTGCGCTCGCAGAACGAGGGCGACGCCTACGTCCCGCAACCGGGCGTCGAGCAGCTGGAAGACCTCCTGGAGCGGGTGCGCAGCGCGGGCCTGCCGGTCGACCTGACCGTCGAGGGGGTGCCGGTCGAGCTGTCCCAGGGCGTCGCGTTGACCGTGTACCGGATCGTCCAGGAGGCGCTGACCAACACCCGCAAGCACGGTGGGCCGAACGTCAAGGCGTTGGTGCGCCTGCGCTACCTGGGCGAGGACGTAGAACTGGATGTGGGAGACGACGGTCGAGGCGCGGCGGCTCCCGGCGACGGGATGGGCCACGGCCTGGTCGGCATGGGCGAGCGGGTCGCGCTGTTCGGTGGCCGGCTGGAGACCGGGCCACGCTCCGGCGGCGGCTGGCAGGTTCGGGCCCGACTGCCGGTACGCCCGGGGGAGGGCCCCTGAGCCGTCCCGGTGGCACCAGGGGTGTGCGCACGGCATCGTCTGATGCGACTTGTGGCGGAGTGATGATTCGGTACGTCGGTTGACGCGCGCACGGGCCGGTGCCACGTAGCGTCGAAGTGTGCAACGAATCTATGCGTGGCTGCGAGCACACCCCCTGTGGGTCGACTCCGTGTGCACGATTCCGATCTTCGGCCTTGCACTGCTCCAGGTCCTGGAGGACCCCGCCGCACCCGTGCCGCGCTGGTGGTGGCTCGTGATCGTGGTGCTGCTCAGCCTGGGCATGGTGCTGCACCGGGTGCGCCCGATGACCGCGACCGCCCTGGTCGTGGTCGGCGGGTTGATGCAGCTGGTCTGGGACGGCACGCTCACCTCGGCCAACTACGCGATGCTCGTCGCGCTGTACACGGCCGCCAAGTCCGGCCCACGATGGCTCTCGCGCATCGGGCTCGCGATGGTCCTGCTCGGGCCGGCGGTCCTGCTCGGGCGCTTCCCGGAATCGAGTGATGCCTCGTTCCGCGACAACGTCATCGGTTTCGGCTTCCTCGTGGTGCTGCTGGCGATTGCGTGGGTGTTGGGCGATTCGATGCGCACCCGGCGGGCGTTCTACGCCGAGTTGGAGGAGCGGGCCACCCGGCTGGAGTTCGAACGGGACCAGCAGGCGCAGATCGCCGCAGCGGCCGAGCGGGCCCGGATCGCGCGCGAGTTGCACGACGTGGTCGCGCACAACGTGTCGGTGATGGTGGTGCAGGCCGACGGCGCCGCGTACGCGATCGAGTCGTCGCCGGACCAGGCCCGCGAGGCACTGGGCACGATCGCGGCGACCGGGCGCGAGGCGCTCGCCGAGATGCGCCGACTGCTCGGGGTGCTGCGCTCGCAGACCGAGACCGAGGCGTACGTGCCGCAGCCGGGTGTCGAGCAACTCGGCGAATTGGTCGAGCAGGTGCGCACCGCCGGCCTCAACGTCGAGCTCCGGGTCGAGGGGGTGCCGGTCGAGCTGCCGCAGAGCGTCGCGCTGACCGCGTACCGCATCGTCCAGGAGGCGCTGACCAACACCCGCAAACACGCCGGCCCCGATGCCACCGCAACGGTCGGAGTCGGCTACGGGGAAGATGGGCTCGAAATGGAGATCAGCGACGACGGCCGCGGCGCCGCGGCCCCCGGTGACGGGATGGGCCACGGTCTGGTCGGCATGCGCGAACGGGTCGCGATGCTGGGTGGTCGGTTGCGCACCGGACCGAGCGTCGGCGGCGGATGGTCGGTCAGCGCGATCCTGCCCTACGCCGCCCGCCCCGAGTCCTCCTCCATCTCCTCCGGTACGCCCACCAGGACGACTCTTCAAGGAGCTCAGTGAGCATCAAGGTGATGCTGGTCGACGACCAGGAATTGCTGCGGACCGGCTTCACCATGGTGTTGCAGGCCCAGCCGGACATGAGCGTGGTCGCCGAGGCCGGGGACGGGGTCGAGGCGCTGGACAAGCTTCGGCACGTGGACGTGGACGTGGTCCTGATGGACGTGCGGATGCCGCGGATGGACGGCGTCGAGGCGTGTCGGCGGATCTGTGCCGAGAGCGGCGAGAACGCGCTCGTGTTGCCCGAGGGCCGGATGCGGCCCAAGGTGCTCATGCTGACCACCTTCGACCTGGACGAGTACGCGTTCGCCGCGCTCAAGGCCGGGGCCAGCGGCTTCCTGCTCAAGGACGTCCCGCCGCCGGAGCTGCTGTCCGGGATCAGGGCGGTGGCCTCCGGCGACGCGGTGGTCGCGCCGAGCACGACCAAGCGCCTCCTCGACCGGTTCGCGCCGATCCTGCCCAGCGACCACGAGCCGCGGCCGGACGTGGTGGACGCGCTCACCGAGCGCGAGCTGGAGGTGATGATGCTGGTTGCCCAGGGCCTGTCCAACGCGGAGATCGCCCAGCGGCTGTTCCTGTCCGAGGCCACCATCAAGACCCACGTCGGCCGGATCCTGATGAAGCTCGGATTGCGCGACCGAGTCCAGGTCGTGGTGCTCGCGTACGAGACGGGACTGGTCAAGGCCCGGGGGCGGTAGTCCCGCCGATCGCACCCGCACGCGGATCGGCCGACCCGCGTGCGGGTGTGCCCGTGCGATGGCTCAGTCCGTGTAGAAGCCGCCGTCCGGGTGCAGCATCTCGCCGGTGAAGTAGGACGACTGGTCGCTCGCCAGGAACAGCGCCGCGTTGGCCACCTCGCGGGCGCTGCCCATGCGACCCAGTGGCACGCTGCCGAGCAGGCGCTGCTCGAGTTCGGGCATGCCGCGCAGGACCGCGGTCATGTTGGTCTCGATGAAGCCCGGACCGATCGCGTTGACCCGGATCCCGGCCGGGCCGAGCACGAGCGCGGCCTGCTTGGTCAGCATCCACACGCCGGCCTTGGACACGGAGTAGGCCGCCGAGCCCGCCTCGGGGTGCTTGGCGGCGATCGAGGCGATCGTGATGATCGAGCCGCGTCGATTCCGGGCCACCATCCAGCGCGCGGCGGCCTGCACCGCGAGCAGCGTGCCGGTCAGGTTCACGTCGAGCACGCGCTGCCACTCGGCGAGCGGGCTGTCCACGAACCGCTTGATCGGGTCCCGCTCGGCCGCGGCCGTGTTGCTGGGTCGGCCGCTGACGTAGTCGGCCGTGCTGATGCCCGCCGCGGTGACCAGGACGTCGATCGCTCCGAACGTGTCGATCGCGTGCTGCATCACCGTCCCGGTGTCGGTCGGGCTGCTCGCGTCGGTGTGCATGTAGGTGGCCCGCCGGCCGCGCTTCTCGACCGCCTCGATGGTGCCGATCGCGGCCTCGTCCAGGAGGTCGGCGATCACGATGTCGGCGCCCTCCTCGGCGAAGCGCTCGCAACACGCGCGGCCGATCCCGTTGGCGCCGCCGGTGACCACGGCGACCTTCCCGTCGAGCTGTCCCATCTTCCCGCCCCCATCTCCGTCCCCCGCGCACACATGCGCGATCGATGATGTTGCCCATCCCACGCGACCCTCGAAACCCGCCGGTCCTTGAGGCATGCTGTTACACCGTTACAGGAGCAGTCGTCGCCTCCGGGAGGAACCCGCATGACCACCACCGAGACCGGACGTCCCGCCGTGCACATCGGGGCCGAGGACCTGCCGTTCGTCGAGATCGGCGGCGGTAACAAGCTCAAGGTGCTGTGCGTCAAGGAAGAGGAGGGCCTGTGGATCGTGGAGAACATCTTCCAGCCCGGCTTCGCCGTCGAAACGCACCGGCACACCGGCCCCGTCTACGGCTACACCGTGTCCGGCGCCTGGAAATACGCCGAGTACGACTACGTCAACCGGGCGGGCTCGTTCCTGTACGAGCCCGCCGGCTCCGTGCACACGCTCACCTGCGTCGAACCCGACACCCGGGTGTGGTTCCAGATGTACGGCGCCAACCTCAACCTGGACGCCGAGGGCAACATCACCTCGGTGACCGACGGCGCCGGCACGCTGCGCGCCTACTACGCGCTGTGCGAGGCGCAGGGCTTCGGCCGGCCGAACGTGGTCGTGGGCTGACCAGGGTGCGATCCGAGGTTGCAAGGGAGATGCCATGACCGTCCCGCCCGCCCCGACCGGACCCGACCTCTACAGCCCCGAGCTGTATTCGGACGGCCCGCCGCACGCGCTGTTCGCCGAGTTGCGCCGGACCGACCCCGTGCACTGGCAGGACATCCCGGGACAGCCGGGCTACTGGGCCGTGCTCCGGCACGCCGACGTCGAGTACGTCTCGCAGAACCCGGCGATCTTCTCCGCCGAGGCCGGCGGGATCATCCTGGAGGATCTCGAACCCGAGCGGCTCGAAGCCCTGCGCGGCACGCTGCTGTCGATGGATCCGCCGCGCCATCGCGCGTACCGCAAGCCGCTGGTGAAGTCCTTCACCGCGAAGGTGGTCGGTGGCATGGAGGACCGGATCCGCACCATCTGCCGGGAGATCTTCGCGCGGGTGGGCACCGGTGAGGTCGAGTTCGTGCACGACGTCACCTCCAGCCTGCCGACCCAGGTGATCGGCGAGCTGATGGGCCTGCCGCCGGCCGACTGGGACCACATCCACGCGCTCGCCGAGCGCAACACGGCGGGCGAGGGCGGCCGGGCGGCGATCGAGATGGCCCGCTACGCGATCGGCTTCGCCGCCTCGCGCCGGGCCGAGGAGCCGCGCGAGGACATCACCTCGCTGATCCTGGAGTCCGAGTTCGGCGGCCGGATGATGACCGACCTCGACTTCGGCCAGTTCTTCGTACAACTGGTCACGGCCGGCAACGACACCACCAAGACCATGCTGTCCGCCGGCCTGCACACGCTGCTGACCCACCCGGACCAGCTCGCGGCGCTGCGCGCGGATCGCGCCCTGATCCCGGGCGCGGTCGAGGAGATCCTGCGCTGGGCAAACCCGCTGCACTACTTCCGCCGCACCGCCACCCGGGACACCGAATTGCGCGGCGTGCCGATCAAGGCCGGCGACAAGGTGGCCATGTACTACACGTCCGCGAACCGCGACGAGGAGGTCTTCACCGACCCGCAGCGCTTCGACATCACCCGCAGGCCCAACCCGCACCTGTCCTTCGGCTTCGCCGAGCACTTCTGCCTGGGCGTGCACATCGCGCGTCTGGAGGGGCGGGTGTTCTTCGAGGAGCTGCTCGCGACCCATCCCACGATCGAGATGACCGGCGAGCCCGAACGGCTGCGCTCGAACCTCAACAACGCGCTCACCCGATTGCCGGTCCGGCTCGGCTAGCGCGCGGTGACCGTCGGTGACCGTCGGCCGGGCTGCCCGGAGCCCGTCCGGCGGGGGCCCGATCGCGGGGGCTTTCACAGGACGAGATGCATGCGAAGGCGGTCCAAAGGGGACACATAAGCGACCGACTCGGGGAAAGAAGAGGGCCGAACCCTCGCACCTGGTCAATCGTCACCGGTCTCCGGGAGGCTCCCCATGGGAAGCCGTCAGCTGGTCATACGAGCGGGTCGACGCTGTGCGCTCGCGGTCGCCGCGATCGGGATCGTCGCGTCGGCCGGGGCCCTGGACGTCGGCCCGGCCCCCTCGCCGTCACCCGAGCGCAGTAGCGCCGCATCGGTGGAATCGACCGCCGACGCGGCCCGCTCGACCTCCTCCGCCTACTCGCTGCAGACCCAGGGCGGCCCGCGCAGCGTCCGGGTGGCCCGGGTGGTCACCGGCACGATGTTGTTGACCGGCCTCGTGCTGACCGCACTCGGCGCGATCGGGATGCGCGGACCAGAGCTGATCCGGCGCAAGGTCGTGCGCCGCGTCGCGTACCAGGCGGGCTCCACCCGCTATCGGTGGGCACCACCGGCCCCGCTGCCGAGCGACGTGCCGACCAACCCGGGGACCGGCCCGCCCGGCGCGTGAGTACCCTGATCGGGCCAGTACTCGTCCGGTACCCGCCGCGGACTGGAACGGAAGGCTCGCTCGCGTGAACAACGACATCACCGCACGTCCGCATCCGCACGGCCGCTCGCCCGACCCCGCCGACCGCCCCGCGCGGCTGCGCGTGGGAGTCGTCGGCACCGGCCGCGTCGGCCCGACCCTGGCCGCCGCCCTTGCCCTCGCCGGGCACTCGGTGGTGGCCGCTTCCGGCGTTTCGGAGACCTCCCGGCGTCGCGCCGAGGACCTCCTGCCGGGCGTCCCGCTGGTCACCCCGCAAGAAGTGATCGCGGCCTCCGACCTGACCCTGCTGACCGTGCCCGACGACGCGCTCGAAGCGCTCGTGCACGGCCTGGCCGAGACCGGCGCGATCAAGGCCGGTCAACTCCTGGTGCACGCGTCGGGCCGCTACGGCGTCGACATCCTGGAACCGGCCACCCGCGCCGGCGCGCTGCCGCTCGCGCTGCACCCGGTGATGACCTTCACCGGCAGCACCATCGACCTCGAACGACTGGCCGGCTGCTCCTTCGGGGTCACCTCGCCCGAGCCGCTGCGCCCGGTCGCCGAGGCGCTCGTGGTGGAGATGGGCGGCGAACCCGAGTGGATCGAGGAGCGCGACCGCGCGCTCTACCACGTGGCCCTGGCCAACGGCGCGAATCACCTGGTCACCCTGGTCGCGCAGTCGCTCGAACTGCTCGGCGCGGCCGGCGTCCGCGCCCCGGGCCGAATGCTCGGACCCCTGCTCGGCGCCGCCCTGGACAACGCGCTGCGGGCCGGCGATCACGCGCTGACCGGTCCGGTCGCACGCGGCGACGCGGGCACCGTGGCCGCACACGTGGCCGAGCTGCGCCGGGTCTCGCCCGAGGCGCTCGCCGCCTACGTGGCGATGGCCCGACTGACCGCCGACCGCGCGCTGAACGCCGGCCTGCTCAAGGCCGAGGCGGCCGAGGCGCTGCTGGACGTGCTGGCCGAGGGAGGCCGACCGTGACCGCCGTGCGCCTGGCCCGGACCGCGGCCGAACTCACCGAGGACACCCGGCCGTACGGATTGCGCGCGGTGGTGATGACGATGGGCGCGCTGCACCAGGGGCACGCGGCGCTGATCCGCGCGGCGCGCGAGTTCGTCGGCCCGACCGGCCACGTCGTGGTCACCGTGTTCGTCAACCCGCTCCAGTTCGGCGCGGGCGAGGACCTGGACCGCTACCCCCGCACCCTGGACGCCGACCTGGAACTGAGCGGGGAGGCGGGCGCCGACGTGGTGTTCGCGCCCTCGGTGGACGAGGTGTACCCGGGCGGCGAGCCGCGGGTGCGGATCACCGCCGGACCCACCGGCGTGGTGCTCGAAGGTGCCTCCCGGCCCGGCCACTTCGACGGCATGCTCACGGTGGTCGCCAAACTGTTGCACCTGACCGCACCCAAGGTCGCCTTCTTCGGCGAGAAGGACGCCCAGCAACTCGCGCTGATCCGGCGCATGGTGCGCGACCTGAACTTCCCCGTCGAGATCGTGGGCGTGCCCACCGTCCGCGAACCCGACGGGCTGGCCCGGTCCAGCCGCAACCGCTACCTGTCCGAGGCCGAGCGGAAGACCGCGCTCTCGCTCAGCCGCGCGCTCGACGCGGGCGCCCGGCGCGCCGGCGACGGCGCGGGCGCCGTGCGCGCCGCCGCCGAGGACGTGCTGCGCGCCGTGCTGGAACCCGACTATGTGGAGTTGGTCGACATCGACGACTTCACCCCGGTGGCCGCCGACCACGCCGGCCCGGCGATCCTGGCGATCGCGGCCCGCGTGGGCGGCACCCGGCTCATCGACAACGCCCGCCTGACGATCACGGGAGTCCCCCGGTCATGATGCGCACGATGTTCAAGTCCAAGATCCACCGCGCGACGATCACGCAGGCGGACCTCCACTACGTCGGCTCGATCACCATCGACGAGGACCTCCTCGAAGCCGCCGACATCCTGCCCGGCGAACTGGTGCACGTGGTCGACATCGACAACGGCGCCCGCCTGGAGACCTACACGATCGCGGGCCCGCGCGGCACCGGCGTGATCGGCATCAACGGTGCCGCCGCGCGCCTGGTGCACACCGGCGACCTGGTGATCATCATCGCGTATGCCCAGGTCACCGACGCCGAGGCGCGGGCGATGAAGCCGCGCGTGGTGTTCGTGGACGCGGCGAACGCGATCACCGGCACCGGCCACGACCCGGCCGAGGCTCTTCCCGGCGGCGAGACGGTACGCGGTGACCGCGTGGTCGGCGACCGGGTCGCGCAATGAACACGCCCGCACTTCCCGCGCGCCTGGCCGCCCCCGATCCCGGGTGGAGCGTGCGCGCGGACGTCATCGTGGTCGGCTCCGGGGTGGCCGGCCTGACCGTCGCGCTGCGTGCGCGCCGGGCGGGCCGGGTCCTGTTGGTGACCAAGGCACAACTCGACGAGGGCTCCACGCGCTGGGCACAGGGTGGGATAGCGGCCGCGCTCGGCGAGGGCGACAGCCCCGAACAGCACCTGCGCGACACGCTCGTGGCCGGTGCCGGGCTGTGCGCCGAGGACGCGGTCCGGATCCTGGTCACCGAGGGCCCGGACGCGGTGCGCCGACTGATCGACACCGGCGCCGAGTTCGACCGGGGTCCGGACGGCGACGTACTGCTCACCCGGGAGGGTGGCCACCTGCGCAACCGGATCGCACACGCCGGCGGCGACGCGACGGGAGCGGAGATATCGCGGGCTCTGGTCGCCGCGGTGCGGGCCGCGCCGGACATCGAGGTGATCGAGAACGCGCTCGTGCTCGACCTGCTCAAGGACGCCTCCGGGCGCGCGTGCGGGGTCACCCTGCACGTGATGGGCGAGGGCGCGCGGGACGGCGTCGGCGCCGCCGTGGGGCGGGCCGTCGTGCTCGCCACCGGCGGCATGGGCCAGGTCTTCTCGTCCACCACGAACCCGTCGGTGTCCACCGGCGACGGGGTCGCGCTCGCGCTGCGCGGCGGGGCCGAGGTCACCGATCTGGAGTTCGTCCAGTTCCACCCGACCGTGCTGTGGCTCGGCGCGGGCGCCGAGGGCCAGCAGCCGCTGGTCTCCGAGGCGGTCCGCGGCGAAGGCGCCCACCTCGTGGACGCGGCCGGCATCCGGTTCATGACGGATCGTCACCCGCTCGGCGAATTGGCCCCGCGCGACATCGTGGCCAAGGGCATCGTGCGCCGGATGGCCGAAACCGGCGCCGAACACATGTACCTGGACGGCCGGCACTTCGGCGCGGATATGTGGAAGCACCGCTTCCCGACCATCCTGGCCGCATGCCGTGCGCACGGGATCGACCCGGTGACCGAGCCGATCCCGGTGGCGCCCGCCGCGCACCACGCGAGTGGAGGCGTACGCACCGACCTGCACGGACGGACCAGCGTGCCGGGGTTGTACGCATGCGGAGAGGTGGCGTGCACCGGCGTGCACGGCGCCAACCGGCTCGCGTCCAACTCGCTGTTGGAGGGCTTGGTCTTCGCCGAGCGGATCGCGGCGGATCTGGCCCTGGACATGCCGCCGTTCGCCGCGCCGGCCGCCCCCGAGGGCCCGGCGGGGCTGCTCGGCGAGGAGGTCCGGCTGCGCCTGCAACGCGCGATGACCTCGGGCGCCGGGGTGCTGCGCGACGCGCACGGTATGGCCCGCACCGAGGCCGCGTTGGCCGAGTTGGCCACCCGTACCAGCACCGATCCGTGCACGCAGACGTGGGAGACCACGAATCTGCACCTGGTCGCGAGCGCACTCACCCGAGCCGCGCTGCTCCGCGAGGAGACGCGCGGTTGTCACTGGCGCGAGGACTATCCGGACCTCGACGATGCCGCGTGGCGCGGCAACCTCGTCACGTCGCTGCGCGAGGGCGCCCTGCACGTCGCCTACCAGGCACACGAACCCGAGGAGTCGACCGCGTGAGCACCGTCCAGCTGTCCGCCGATCTCACGTCGCGCCTGGCCGAGGCCGGGCTCGACCCGCTCGCCGTCGCCGCGCTGGCGACCGCCGCCGTCGCCGAGGACCTCGACGGCGGCGTGGACGTCACCTCGGTGGCCACCGTGCCCGAGGACGCGCGCGGCCACGCCGAGTTCACCGCCCGCGGATCGGGCGTTGTCGCGGGCCTCCCGGTCGCCGAGGCGGTGCTCGAACTGGTCTGCGGCGCCGACCTGGTGCTCACCCGGCACGTCCGGGACGGCGACGCGGTGACGCCCGGCACGGTGCTGTTCACCGCCGAGGCGAGCACCCGCACGCTGCTCACCGCCGAGCGGGTCGCGCTCAACCTGCTGTGCCGGCTGTCCGGCGTGGCCACCGCTACCCGCGCGTGGGCGGACGCGATCGAGGGCACCGGTGCCTCGGTCCGGGACACCCGCAAGACCACGCCGGGCCTGCGCGCCCTGGAGAAGTACGCGGTGCGCTGTGGCGGTGGGGTCAACCACCGGATGTCGCTGTCCGACGCGGCGATGGTCAAGGACAACCACGTGGTCGCCGCGGGCGGCGTCGCCGAGGCGTTCAAGGCCGTGCGGGCGGCCTTCCCGAACGTGCCCGTCGAGGTCGAGGTGGACCACCTCGACCAGATTCCGCCGGTCCTGGACGCGGGCGCCGACCTGATCCTGCTGGACAACATGACGCCCGGTCGCATGCGCGAGGCGGTGGCCCTGGTTGCGGGCCGAGCCCGCCTCGAGGCCAGCGGCGGCCTCACCCTGGCGACCGCCCGCGAGGTCGCCGAGACCGGTGTGGACTACATCGCGGTCGGCGCGCTCACCCACTCCGCCCCGATCCTGGACGTCGGCGTGGATCTGCGCGCCTGAGCGACCGGTACCGTTCACCGGATCAGCCGTCCCGCCCCGCCCCGCCCCGCCGCTCTTCCCTTCCCGAAGCCGCGCTCCGTCCCCCACGGCCCGAGCCAGAACACCAAGGACGCCCACGATGTTGCTCACCATCGACGTCGGTAACTCGCATACCGTGCTCGGCCTGTTCGACGGTGACGAGATCGTCGAGCACTGGCGCATCTCGACCGAGGCCCGGCGGACCGCGGACGAACTCGCCGTCGTCCTGGCGGGATTGCTCGGCCAACACCCGCTGATCGGTGCCGACGGCATCGACGGCATTGCGATCTGCTCCACCGTGCCGTCCGTGCTGCACGAAATGCGCGACATGGTGCGGCGCTACTACGGGGACATCCCCACGGTCGTCGTCGAGCCCGGGGTCAAGACCGGCGTACCGGTCCTGATGGACAACCCCAAGGAGGTCGGCACCGACCGGATCATCAACGCGCTGGCAGCGGTCAAGCTGTACGGCGGCCCGTGCGTGGTGGTCGACTTCGGCACCGCGACCACCTTCGACGCGGTCAGCACCAAGGGCGAGTACGTCGGCGGCGCGATCGCCCCCGGCATCGAGATCTCGGTGGACGCGCTCGGCGCGCGCGGCGCGCAGCTGCGCAAGATCGAGCTGATGCGCCCGCGCAGCGTAATCGGCAAAAGCACGGTCGAGGCGATGCAGGCGGGCATCCTGTACGGCTTCGCCGGGCAGGTGGACGGCGTGGTCAAGCGCATGGCGGCCGAACTGTCCCCGGACGACCCGGACGCGGTCACGGTGGTGGCCACGGGCGGACTGGCGACGCTGGTCCTGGGCGAGGCTTCGGTGATCGACGTGCACGAGCCGTGGCTGACCCTGATCGGCCTGCGGATGGTCTACGAGCGCAACGCGGCGGTGTGAGCGGGGCCGGTTCGAAGTCGCCTTCGAAGTCGACTCGAAGTCGGAAAAACACAAGCACCAAATAAGCTGGATTGTCCGTCTCTGCACATACAGTGCGTGGTATGCCGACGCCACATGGTGACCAGGGGATGGCCTTCAGTGCGCACGAGGTGCGGGTGTTGCGCCGCGCGCTGGCCGTCGCGTTGCGCGGCGGTCGCGACTCGGTCGACTTCTGGCTGCTCGGCCGGGCAATCGGCGAGGCGCAGGACGAGCGCGAGCGGCTGCGCGCGTTCATGACGGCCGAGCTGCGGCGCTATCGGGCCGCGCTGCCCGGGAGCGCGGCCACCTTCCTGTCCTGTCTGCGCAACGCGGTGGACGAGGTCGCGCACATCCCCTCGGCCGAGGACCTGGCCGCCCTGCGGAGCACCCTCGACCTGCCCTGCGGCGAGCGCGAACGGGCAAGCCGCGTCGCACTGTTGAATCGCTGCACCCGGTTGGCCGAGGCCGACCTCGAACGACGCCTCGCCGCCCGAGCCCACCGCCGAGCCGCCGCCGCGGCGGCCCGCTCCACCGCGCCGGACCCGCTGGACGTCCTGATCCCGGGCCGGTCCATGCCGGTCTCCCGGCGAGCCCCCCTCGCCATCGAGCCGACCTCCGCTCCGGCGACGCCGGCCGAACCCGAGGCCGTGCCGGCGTCGGAACCGGCGCCCGAGGCCGTGCCTGCCTTCCCGACCGGGCCCGATCCGACTGCGGTCGAGTGCGACGAGCTCTCGGCCGAAGCGGAACCGACGCACGTCGAGCAAACCCCGATCGAGATCGAGGCCCCGGAGGCGGAGGTTCCCGAGGAGGAAACCCCCATGGCGGAAGTCTCCGAGGCGGAACCGGACGCGCCGAATGCCGTCGATCCGGACGCGCCGGACAGCCAGCCGACGGATGCGCAGTCGACGGAAGCACCGCGGTGCGACATGCAGCCGGGCGCGCGAACCGCTGAGCAGCGGGGCCCGGAACGCGCTCGGGAAACCCTGTCCCCGGTCATTCCGCACCGTCGCCAGGGCCGCCTCCTCGGGCAACTCCCCGTGCCGGAAATCCTCCAGGCCGGCACCGGCTGAACCCCCTCCGCCGGTATGACGAACACCGGCTCCGAGAAATTACCCCGACAAGTCGACAAGAACATTATCGGGTAAGTCGGACCCCCTCCGAAACGCTTTGTCACGCACAGACGTCGATCAGGCCAGGCCTCGCGACGCCATTTCGTGATTCACATCCCTGGCAGGCCGAGACCGGGTCCGACTCGTCCTCGACCGTGCTGATCGCCGGTGGGGCCGTGGCGCTGTTCGCGCTCGCGGGTGGCTCGTACTTCGTCGTGCGTCGGCGTAAGGGTGCGGGTCCGGCGGTTTGATCGGCCTGACATCGAAGACTTCGAGGGGCGAGTCCGCGGCTTGGGTTCTAGTGGCGGACTCGCCCCTTGGCGTATTCCGGTACAGGGTGCGAACCGCCGATGGGTAGCCTTGTCCCGTGACCGAGCAGAGCGCAGCGCAGCCGCAGATCGACGACCTTCCCGAGCAGATGCGGGTCCGCCGCGACAAGCTCGATCGGCTTCGGGCCGAGGGGACCGACCCGTACCCGGTCGGATTCCCCCGCAGCACGACGGTGGCCGCCCTGCGCGCGGAGTTCGACGGTCTCGAAGCCGACGTGGAGACCGGGCGCCGGGTCGGCGTCACGGGCCGGGTCGTGCTGTATCGCACCGGCGGCAAGCTGTGCTTCGCGACGCTTCGCGACGCCGACGGCGACATCCAGGTGATGGTCTCGCTCGACGGTGTCGGCGCCGAGTCGCTGGCCGCATGGAAGAGCGATATCGACCTCGGTGACCACGTCGGCGTCGAGGGCCAGGTCATCACCTCCCGCCGCGGCGAGTTGTCGATCATGGTCGACTCCTGGGCGATCACGTCCAAGTGCCTGCGCCCGCTGCCGGACAAGCACAAGGGCCTGACCGACCCCGAGGCCCGGGTCCGCCAGCGCTACGTCGACCTGATCGTCAACGACGAGTCGCGCGCGATGCTGCGCACCCGCAGTCGGATCGTGCGCTCGATCCGCGAGTGGTTCGACGCCAGGGACTTCCTGGAGGTCGAGACCCCGATGCTCCAGCCGGTGCACGGCGGCGCCACCGCGCGCCCGTTCGTCACCCACATCAACGCGTACGACATGGACCTGTACCTGCGCATCGCGCCGGAGCTGTACCTCAAGCGCCTGGTCGTCGGCGGCGCCGAAAAGGTCTTCGAGATCAACCGCAACTTCCGCAACGAGGGCGCGGATTCGACGCACAACCCCGAGTTCACCATGCTTGAGGCGTACGAGGCGTACGGCGACTACAACACGATGGCCACGCTCACCCGCGAGGTGTACCAGCACGTCGCCCAGGCCGTGTTCGGGACGCACACCTTCCGCTACGGCGACCGGGAGGTGGACATCTCCGGCGAGTGGCGCGAGATCACCGTCTACGGCTCGGTCTCCGAGGCCGTCGGCGAGGAGGTCACCCCCGAGACGCCGATCGAGACGGTGCGCAAGCTCGCCGACGCGCGCGAGATCGAATACGACAAGGGGTGGGGCCAGGGCAAGCTGGTCCAGGAGATCTACGAGGCGCTGGTCGAGCACACCCTCGCCGAGCCGACCTTCGTGCGCGACTTCCCGATCGAGACGTCGCCGCTGACCCGCCAGCACCGCAGCACGCCGGGCGTCGCGGAGAAGTGGGACCTGATCGGCTTCGGCATGGAACTGGGCACCGCGTACTCCGAACTGGTCGACCCGGTCGAGCAGCGCCGCAGGCTCACCGAGCAGTCGCTGCTCGCCGCGGGCGGTGACGTCGAGGCCATGCGGATCGACGAGGACTTCCTGCGCGCGCTCGAGTTCGCGATGCCGCCGAGCGGCGGCCTGGGGCTGGGCATCGACCGGATGATCATGGCCTTCACCGGCCGTGGCATCCGCGAGACGATCCTGTTCCCGCTGGTGAAGCCGACCACCGACTGACACGCCGCCCAACCGACGCACGAGAGCCCCTTCGGTGACGGATCGTCGCCCCCGAGGGGGCTCCTGTCGCATTTCCGGGCGCGTCACCCGTTCGTACGCATAAGGTCGGCCGCATGGAAGCAGCCCCCGATCTCCGGATCTGCGTCGCCGGTGATTCGTTCGTCCAAGGCGTCGGCGATCTCGCCGGCGGCGGATGGGTCGGCCGCCTCGCGGCCGAGTCCCGTCGCCGGGGCCGGCAGTTGACCGCGTACAACCTCGGCGTGCGGCTGGAGACTTCGGCCGACGTCGCGGAGCGCTGGTACGGCGAGGCGGTCCCGCGGATGCGGCACGCCGACGGCACCGGCATGGTCTTCGCGTTCGGCGTCAACGACGTCAAGGTCGAGCGCGGCCGCCGCCGGGTCGGGCACGCGGACAGCGTCGCCAACCTCGACGCGATACTGGACACCGCCACCGGCGCCCGCTGGATCTGCCTGGTCGTCGGCGCGCCGCCGGTCCCCGGCGAGGCGAACGGCGGCGAGGACGCGCTCGCCCTAGAGGAGGCGTACGCGAAGACGTGCGCCGCGCGCGGCATCACCTTCGTGCCCCTTCAGCGCACACTGCGCGAGGACCCGGAGTGGTGGGCGAGCATCGAGGCGTACGGCGACGGCGCGCACTGCGACCCGGCCGGCTATGCCAAGCTCGCCGCGCTGATCGCCGCGGGTGGCTGGTGGGACTGGCTGGACTCGCTCGCGATCAGGAACTGACGGCCCGGTCGAAGCGAGCGCGCTGCTCAGGGCCCGGTGATCAGGGCGCGACGCCCTTGCCGGCCAGCCACTTGTTCGGGTCCACGGCCGCGCCGCCCCTGGGGTGCACCTCGAAGTGCAGGTGCGGTCCGGTGGAGTTGCCGGTCGTACCGACGTAGCCGATCACCTCGCCCGCGGCCACCGAGCCGGAGGTCTTGGCGAACCGCGATTGGTGGCAGTACCAGGTCTGGGTGCCGTCGGGGTGGGTGATCACGATCCGGTTGCCGAACGCGCCGGCGGTGCCCGCGGAGGCGATCTTGCCGGCGGCGGCGGCCTTAATCGGCGTGCCGGAGCGCGCTGCGAAGTCCAGGCCGGTGTGCGTGTGCGCCCAGCGCGAGCCGCTGTTGCCGAAGCGACCGGTCAGCGTGTAGCCGGAAGTCGGCACCACCCATCCCGAGGCGGCGCGCTCCGCAGCGGCCCGCTCGGCCGCTGCCGCCTGCTCCGCCTCGGCCCGCTTCGCCTCGGCCTGTTGCTCGGCATCCCGGGCCCGCTGGGCTTCCGCCTGCTCGGCCTCCCGAGCCCGTTCGGCCTCCGCGCGCGCAGCCGCGTCCGCTGCGGCCTGTCGCTCGGCCTCCCGCGCGGCGTCGAGCGCCGGGCGCTCCTGCGAGCGGGCCGCG